>CAIVPY010000587.1 GCA_903907885.1 uncultured Bacteroidota bacterium | reverse complement strand
TGTAATTACCATTCTAGCTATTTTTGGTATTTTTTATTATGTGATATTACCATCCAGCAAGCGGTAATTTTATGTATGCAAATCATAATTGTACATAATAAACCAGACAGTTGGTTTAATGAGCGAGTATATAACAAAAGGAATTTGGCAACTATATAACAAATGATATGTTTTTAGATTTTTTGTTTGTTGAAAACAGCCAGTTTCATTCATGTATAAACACTAATGAAACCGCCTGATTTCGTTTGTATTCTGAATTGAAATAGCCTGATTTTTTATGGCGGCCAAAACCAAACATTTCAACATTTCTTTCTATTATTGAAATTGAATTTAACGCTGAAGTTTGGGAAACTGGGGTTTGCATTGCAAATCGCGTGCATATTGTAGTTCTTGAAGAGAGCATGTTTTAATTGCATTCTATGGGTATTCTAAAAGTTGCTGCTTATTTTAATACTTGATCACTGTGAAATCTTGTTCAAGTGTTACAAGTGTTATTGCCGGGGAAATAGTAACTCCAAGGAAAACTATTGTATAGAAAAAGAGTGTTTCAATTTTCTGTTATTTTCTAAATCTCGATATAGTAAAAAAAATGTAGCGAAAATGAACGAAGAGGGGGCGAATTTTCAATGTAGATGTGATCGCTTCTTTCGTTTATCTATAGAAAAGATTATATATAGATGAGTTTTAGAAAACAAGTATGTTTTTCTGAAAGTCTGTTTTCCTCTGAAACTTTCACAAAATTTTATAAGAATCAACAAATATTTCCCCTCACGCCCCACACGAGCGTTGGCCCATCCCATCTGTTGGAGAAAATGGTGGAGAGATAGAGCGTCTGTGATTGGAAGGGTGTGATCAGGATATATACGCTAGGGTGAGGCAGGTTGACATGGCACTGCAGTCCGTAATCGTCTAGCGGTTAGGATAGCAGGTTCTCACCCTGCAGACCGGGGTTCGATTCCCCGTTACGGAAGTAACCACTATGGTCTTCAGCCTGAAAATGGCCGACTCTGAGATTCCTGTGCCAAAAAGTCCTTTTTGTTCTATTTTTCCATCTCGCTTCCAATCAATCCCTTTCTGTGCACTGCTTGCTTTCGTGCCTTTCGCCTATATTTTTTATTTAGCTCGAAATTCATGCCCAATATTCGAAGTGATAGCACTTGCTTCCTGGCCTAATCTGCCTCTCAGCGATTCAATACCTACTTCTTATTTGCATGCGCTTTTTTGCAGCATATAGTTGCAACCACTTGATTTTGAATTTTTAAACACTTTTTATAGGGTGATGAAGTGGTGTAGTAAGTATATTACAGGCAAGTATTTACTTTTAAGTAATTAATATATAATTATCAGCTATTCAGATAAATTGTCATGTAATTACCATTCTAGCTATTTTTGGTATTTTTTATTATGTGATATTACCATCCAGCAAGCGGTAATTTTATGTATGCAAATCATAATTGTACATAATAAACCAGACAGTTGGTTTAATGAGCGAGTATATAACAAAAGG
>CAIVPY010000586.1 GCA_903907885.1 uncultured Bacteroidota bacterium | reverse complement strand
TTTAAAAGGAGTAATGGAAAAAATGAATAATGGACCTTTAACTGGTTGCTATGCTAGAGATATTAGGGTAAGTGTATTTGATGGAAAAATGCATCCTGTAGATAGTAATGATATTTCGTTTAAGATAGCTGGATTGCATGCTTTCAGACAGGCTTTTATGCTTGCTAAACCACAATTATTAGAACCAGTTTATAAACTTACAGTTTTTTGCCCTGACGAACAAGTAGGTGCTGTAATGGGAGATTTGCAAACTAGGATGGGAATAGTAGAGGGAATGGAAGCTGAGAATCATTTCCAAAAAATAAGTGCTCGTGTTCCTTTAGCTCAAATGCATCAGTATTCTTCTTCATTAAGAGGTTTAACTCAAGGAAGAGCTAGGTATAGCATGAAATTTGAAGAGTATATGCCTGTTGCATACGAGGCTCAACAAAAGTTAGTAGAAGCTCATAGCAAACATCATATTGAAGAATTTGATTAGTGTTTTTATAGTGATAAAAGAAAGTCTGTATCAGAAATGAACAGACTTTTTTTGTAGTTGTTGAAATTCACAAATGTTGAATTTTGATTTTCAGTTTTTATAAAAGCTAAATGTCATTCTTATATCTAAAAAATTGGCTTTCTGCATATCGGCTAGAAGATTAGCACCGAGCATCAGGTGATGGTTAAGTTTGTATTGTAAGCCCCAACGGTGGTAAACCCACGACACATAAGGGGTTTGATTAAATACGTACAATCCCAATTGTTGGCTAAATATAAACCTTGGGCCAAACAGAAATTCGTGGCCAATGGTTGTTCCTACCCTATAAATGCTTAGTCCCTTGCGTGATTCGCATTGGTATAAAAAACCTACAGATTCATCCGACATATATTCGATACCACCAGTAAGAGCATGTTTGAAGTTGATTTTTCGACTAGCATTTATATCAAAACCATACACCCAAAACCGATCATTCAAACTGAGTGTGCTGCTTTTGTTGCTAGCAAAACCCACTATGTCAAAACGCCAACATTTTGTTGTGTCTATAGCTTTTGTTTTATGACTTTTTTGGCTGATGTTTTTTTCGATTCCGAGATTTATAGTTGGGAAATTCAACCCGTAATTCGGGTCTTGAATATTACCATTTGAAATATGATTGTAGTTTACAGCTGCTTTTAGTGAATACCTATCGTAGAAATGATAATTTGCTATCAAACTTAAAGCTAGGTATGGGTTTATATACAAGCTATAGTTCCGATTAAGGGGATTGCCCACACTATCAAATGGATGAGAGGCATACATCAAACCAAGACAACCTCTGGCACTTAGGGTAAATTGTTTGTTTTTTAGCAATATTGGTTCGATGAAATAAGAGGCTGACAAAGCCTGGCCAATAATTGAATTACTAAAATGAAAATAAGCAAATTGAAAGCCATTGTAGTATCCGTTTTTGTGCCATAGCTCAGCTAAAGGACCCAAATGAAGCTTGTTAATTTCAAAGGTTAGGCTACTTGCCGAAGTATTTTCGATAGCACTTACTTGCTTGTCGTGTGCCCACGCAAAACCATATCCTGGCTGCAATCCTATGTTTAATTTGTATGAATCACCCTGAGCATATATTGATTTACCTATTAAAATTAATATGGCGAAAACAATATACCTCATGGCTTAATTTAGTTTGATTTTTGAAGGTGCTATCAATTCTATCTCTTCTTTTTTTACAGGATGAATAAACTTCAAACTATAGGAATGGAGTGATATACTATGGTCTTTCTTTGCTGCGGGTGCTCCATATTTCATATCGCCTTCTATCGAACAACCTATGTAAGCAAGTTGCGCTCTAATTTGATGTTTGCGGCCGGTTAGCAACCTTATTTTTAGTAGGCTAAATCTTCCTTTGGTTTCAAGTAGCTCGTATTCCAATTGGGCCTTTATGCTATGGCTCACTTCTTCATCAAAGGCTTTAGTTATATTTTTTTTCTCATCACGCCTTAGCCAGTGGGTGATAATTTCTTTTTGCAAAGAAGGAGTGTTATGTACCTTGGCTAAATAATATTTTTCGACTTCACGGTTTTGAAAAATCTCGTTCATGCGAGTGAGGGCTTTACTTGTTTTGGCAAATAATACCAAGCCAGTAACAGGCATATCTATCCGATGTATAACCCCTAAAAAAACATCTCCAGGTTTATGGCTGTTATGTTTTATGTATGCTTTTACTTCCTCTTCCAAACTCATAGGTTTGTTAGGTTCTGGTTGAACGGTTTGCCCACTATTTTTTACAGCAGCTATCAGGTGGTTGTCTTCAAAAATTATTTCGGGCATTTTATAATATTGGTATAGGTCTAAACCTTATTAGTATTGTTCTTTCTCGTTAGGAAAATCAACTGATTTTACATCTGTGATGTATTGCTCAACAGCTTGTTGAATGACATCATACAAACTTAAATACCTGCGAAGAAATTTGGGTGAAAAATCTTTGTTAATTCCCAACATATCATGACTAACCAAAACCTGACCATCCACATCTGGGCCAGCACCTATACCTATGATGGGTATTTTTATCATTTCAGCTACTTGCTTGGCTAACTTAGATGGTATTTTTTCGAGTACAATTGCAAAACAGCCAGCCTCTTCAAGCAATTTAGCGTCCTCCAACAACTTGTCTGCTTCGGCATCTTGTTTAGCACGCACTTCGTAAGTGCCAAATTTGTATATACTTTGAGGTGTTAAACCAAGATGTCCCATCACAGGTATGCCAGCAGTTAAAATCCTTTTGATAGATTCTACTACCTCTGACCCACCTTCTAATTTTACAGCATGAGCTTCTGCTTCTTTCATAATTCGTATAGATGAATTAAGCGCTTCTTTTGAGTTTCCTTGATAGCTTCCAAATGGCAAGTCAACAACAACCAACGAGCGGTCAACTGCTCTTATTACTGCTGCTGCATGGCTAATCATTTCGTCTAAGGTTATAGGCAGTGTGGTTTCGTGGCCGTGCATTACATTGCTGGCACTATCCCCCACCAAAAGAACATCAATTTTAGCAGCATCAAATATTTTAGCCATGCTATAATCGTAGGCTGTAAGCATACTTATTTTTTCACCTCTCAGCTTCATTTCTTGAAGTGTGTGGGTGGTTACTTTTTTAATTTCTTTATAGGTGCTCATATTTATGTTGTCAAATTATGAATGTGAATTTATATAGGTAATTTCCTTATCCTTTTAAGTGGCCCACTACAGTAACTTTCGTGGCAATTAATACATTTGCCAATAACAGCATTAAAGGCTTTTATTTGTGTAGTATTTTCGTTAGTTAAGAATATTTGTTTGTATGATTCAGAAAACAATCTTGCATTTTCGAAGAATTTTGGTTCTAATACTTCGGGGTTAGTAGGTTCAACCAACCAAAATTTTATTAAAGGAAATTGAGTAGAGTTAACCGTTTTGCCACTTGTTAATTTTGATTTTATTGTATCTGCATACGCTACTAAAGCTCTCATCAATAAAGCCATAGGCTTAGGATTGTTTGGATCCATTATGGTTTCATTATCACACGAGGATTTGGAACTAGAAGTATCTGTATTAATCTTAGTTGTATCAGTTAAAACCTTTGTAGAATCTATATTTGATTTGTTGCTTTGCACAGTATTGTTTCCACATGCAAAAAAAATAATTGATAATATTGAGAGGGCAAAAAGGCTGTATACTAAATTTTTCATTCGTCAAACATAAAAAAAACGAGACACTTTGTAGCATCTCGTTTTATAATTTAGTTTTTAAAAGGATTATTTTAAGATAACCCCACTTGCTTCAAATACCAATTCTTTTTTGGTGGATACTATTTTAGCTATTTCTTCTTTGCTTTTTCCAGCATCTTTAGCGTACTCTTTTAAATCAGCAATACTAGTTTCTTCTAAGCTAGCAACACCTTCAATAATAGCAGTTTTACCTGCGCCATTTTTAGGCATAAAAAATGCATAGTCTTTAAATGTTACTCTGATTTTGTTTCCTTTTCCATCCACCAAGTTCATCCAACAACCCTTCTTTTGGCAAACTTCTTCAATTTTGGCAGTTACCTTGCCTTCCATTTCTTTTTTGCTACCCATTTTAGTTTTTAATTCAGCTAACGAGATGGCTCCTTTGTCTGTTATTTTAGCTCCAAAATTTTGAGCAGAAACAAATGCTGTTAAAGCAAATAACAACGTAAAACTAACAATAATTCTTTTCATAATTTTATTTGTATTTAATGCTAGCAAATATAGTTTTTTGGGTAATCAAAATGAGTTTTAGATTAGAATTTTCGGAAAAACTTCTTTGGCAAAGTATTTTTTTTATATTTGCCCCCGCAAAAGGACTCGTGGCCGAGCGGCTAGGCTGAGCTCTGCAAAAGCTCCTACAGCAGTTCGAATCTGCTCGAGTCCTCACTAAAGCCCTTGATTTCAAGGGCTTTTTTTATTCCATTCCTCTAAATAGGGGTGTGTTTCCCCAAGGAATTCGAGATAAAATCAAAATTAACCCCAAGCTATAGTATATTAAACTTCGTTTGTGTTTCAACACATCTTCGTATGCTTTACGTGTTTTTATTTTCCCTATTTGAATAAGCGCTACACCAATGATCATGGTAAGTGGATGCTCTATAATTTGAAGTCTCATTAGTTTATCTTTCATAATTGCTCCCATTCCTTGTTCAAGATGTAAATGAATGGCGGGGCTTATGAATAATAGTAATAAACCTATTAACAATTGGGAATGGCATACAATAATAAAAAATTTGGCTGCTTTGTTATCGATAGAGCCAAAAGGAGTATTGTTAATTACACCCAAGAGTGCCTTTAAAATTGTGAATACCGCTAGTAATAAAAAGATCCAGCGAAGTGCATTGTGAAGTATTAATATAGTTTGATACATGGTTTTTAATTTGTGTCAAAAATACTTTCTTTGAATCAATATTGGTATTTATACAACTCACATAGCTAGTTTTATATTCAAATTAAGTGAACACCCGTTCAAATTCATATTGGCATCAAGTACCTTTTGTTAGGATATTTTTCCCTTTTGTAATAGGTATAGGATTGAGTATGTTTCTTGAGTTTTCATATTTTTTTATCATTAACCTTTTGATATTTAGTGGGTGTTTGTATTTGGCAACTATAAAATGGATGAAATCTTTTAACCACATTTGGATTAATGGGCTTGCATTAAATGTATTTATTTTTTGTTTTGGACTTGCACTTCATGTTTCTCAGAAAGATATTTTAAACCCTAGCCATTTTAGTAAATATACATCCAAATATATAGAGGTGCGTATTATAGAGCCACTGCTCGAACGTAAAAAATCATACAAAGGTTTAGCTGAAGTTGTTGAGGTTGTTGATAGCAATGGCATTTCTCATAAATGTATAGGTAAGTTAGCTATTTATTTTCAAAAGGATAGTAGTGTTATTAGCGGTATTCATTATGGCGATATATTATTATTGAGGTCGAATTACAAAGAAGCCCAACCCCCACAAAACCCTTACGAGTTCAATTATAAAAGGTATTTAGCCTTTAATAATATTTACCACCAAAGTTATTTACGTCTTGGTGATTTTATAAAAACAGGCATTTCAAAAAAGAATTTTCTCTTCGAATTTTCTTATACAGCGCAGCAATATTTTAAAGATGTATTAAATAAATATGTCGAATCTAAAACTGAAGTTGCTGTTAGTCAGGCGTTGCTTTATGGCTATGATGACGACATAGATGCCGATGTGGTGAAAGCCTATTCAAACACTGGGACACTTCATGTATTAGCCGTTAGTGGAATGCACGTAGGTATCATATTCTGGATTATTTCAAAACTGCTGATTTTTCTTGATAAAAAAAGATGGGGAAAGATATTGAAAGCAATTATTAGTATTGTTTTGCTTTGGATCTACTCATTGTTATGTGGCTTTTCTCCATCCATTCTCAGGGCCACTGTTATGTTTAGTTTTATGATTGTTGGTAAACTTTTTAAACGGGATGTAAACATTTATAACACACTTGCAACATCAGCATTTGTGATATTAATTTTTGATACGAATATAATTGCTAACGTAGGTTTTCAACTAAGTTATCTAGCAGTTTTAGGAATTGTAACTTTTCAAAAAACAATATATAATTGGTATCAACCAAAGTATTGGTTGGTAGATCAAATATGGAGCATAACGGCAGTGTCAATAGCTGCTCAAATAGCTACTTTTCCTGTTGGCTTGCAGTTACTTTCAGATATTGAAAAAAATAATATTGATAAAGTATTAGTTTGGGAAATGAGTCGTTTAGGGAGAAATTTAGTAGAAGTTTTATCAACCATTGAAATATTCAACAATAGAAAAATTTCTTTATTTATAAAAAACCATAATCTTGAAACTCTTAATGAGGACAAAAGCCCTAATCCTTTAAGTATGTTTATGGTTCAAATTTTATCTGCCGTTGCTCAAATGGAGCGATTACATATAAAACAGCGTATGAACTCAGGTTACAAATATTATATTAGTAATGGCGGTAAAGTTGGCAGAGAGAAAGGAAAAAAAGAGGATAAAAAAGAGTTTCTTGAAAAACATTCGGAAATAGTCAAATTGCTTAAAAAGGGAATATCTATTCGGAATATCTCAAAATTGACAGGCAACAAATCTTCGGCAACAATCATTAAGGTTAAGAAGCTCTTATAATCAAAAACGCTCTAATCAAGAATAATTTAGGACAACGTCTTTCTTTGTTACATTCATATTTTATTAGTCCCAAATAAAAAGCCTACTAACTCAAAGCATTAGTAGGCTTTTTATCAAGTTGTAATTATATTTTAGTTGAACTGTTGGGTTGAGCAAGTACTTCCATCAAGTGAAATTGTTCCATTATACCATTCAACATTTGATTGGTCTTTAACACTATAAGATGCGTTTTTAGTTTTTGATGAACCCATGTTTCTTGTTGATGATGCCTGACCATTTCCGCTACAAGATGGCGGAGATGAATTATATACATTCGCTGCACAAGAACCTATAAGTTCCCCATCAACATAAAATTTAAGAGCTGTAACGCCTAATGCAGACCAAGTACCAGCATTGGTTTGATTTTGCCAAAATATAACTTTTGATTGAAATTGGCATGAACCATCATCTTCTTCAGCAGTTGATTTATAATTAGTCGCATGAACATCTTTACAGCCTTTTATTTTTTCTTTTTTGCAAGAGCTGAAAGTGCCTAAAAAAAGCACACTTAGAATTAGGATTTTAAGTAGTTTTGTTTTCATTTGATTTGATTTTTTTTTGTTATTATTTCGTTACGATAATTTTTTCTTTCACAAATTCTTTCCCATTGTTGCCAGTTATAAAATAGATTCCTTCCGATAAATCGGAAATCTCAATTTTATGATTGTTTTTAGAAGTTAAGGAAATTGTTCTTATTTTTTGCCCTATTTCGTTTGTTATAGTCAATACTATATCATTAGTGATTGAAATAGTAAATATGCCATTGTTAGGATTAGGATATATTTTTACTGGGGATAAGCTATTGTTTTCTTCTTTTACACCTGATGCTAGTAAAGTTCCTGATAACTGAATATCGTCAATGTAAACCCCGAAAGATGTTCCTATACTATTGGATGTAAATTGAAAAAGGTAGTCAAAAATAGTTTGTGTTCCCGTGAAAGTGGCGGTATGCAAAAACCAACCTAACCCATCTTGAGCAGAAGAACTGTTGTATGAAGTTATACTAACTACCCAACTAGTTCCATTCCACCAATATTTAGAAAGAACGTCATTCGTACCTGTATTATTAAAGTCATAATCCATCCACCAACTAAAACTTAGATTTTGGTATGCACTAGTGTTGATAGGTGTTGTTTTCCAAAATTGAGAATCCATATTGTCTTTATAATCATTTCCGCAAGAATTACACGCTCCGCCATTACCTGCACACC
>CAIVPY010000585.1 GCA_903907885.1 uncultured Bacteroidota bacterium | reverse complement strand
TAGCAATGTATTTAATATGCCCGGAGATCCAAACTATTCTACAATGGCCCAAAAAGATTATGCTTGGCTAGAAATTTTGGATAAAGTTGAAGTATCGATAGGCAATAATAATCTGTTATTAAGCGAAAATCCATATTTTCGTTCAGATCAAGGTTTAAAATTTATCGCCTCTGTTAAACCAAAAACAAGATTAGAACGTAATATAATGAGTTCTTGGGGATTGCAATATGTAAGAGATAGGTCGTGGACATTTTGGACAAGTAACACTGAAAAATTATCAAATGGTCCAACATTTCAACCCGATAACAATATACCTTCAAGATATAATAATTCTGGATCTTGTGGTGTTAAATCAATAGATCCATCTGATAAATTCGCCGACCATTTCGCTGGACAAATGGTTACTTTAGCATCAAGTGCTAGAAAAATACTTTCAATACCACTATATATGTTGGTACCATTTTTTGATCAAGACGCCTATTTACCAAAAGGTTTAGCATTAAAAATAACTTGCACATATAAAAATGAAGCATCAAGAAACAATAGTATATTTCAAAATTGCGCTCTTGTTGGTTATGACGAGTCTGATACGGTTTTCGCAAACTTAATGACTACTGGACCACAAATAGTAGTAGTGCCAAATACTTTAAACTATGCTTTTAATATTTGTTATAATGCAAATCAACTAGTAGAAAATAGTCAACACACGTTGTTAAAAATATGGAAAGACAAACCCTTTTTGTATAATTTTTTGGATTATGAATATTTTTCGTTTGGTTTATATTCCTTCAAATTTTGTGGACAGTTGGAAGGCAATATTGAACTATTGGATTTTAGACCTTTAGAAATTTGGTTGTACCCCTCTATGCAATTTCAAACTAAAAGTATAGTAACTACACCATTTCCTTTGTTTGCCTATAATCCGTCAACAAGTAGTTCGTGCATGTCATTTGGACCAGCTAATAGTCTAGTAGTCAAATCAATTACTATTCGATTAAACGGAAATATTATTAGACAAGTAAACTTGCCGTTAGACACGATAACACGTCAAACATTAGTACCTAATGTTACTGCTGACGATTGTTTAAATGATATTAATATTCAAAACACGTTAGACCAAGATCAATCAAGTTCAATGAATACGTCATTTATGAGAGACAACTTTAATGCCTATCATTTTATTTTTACACCTAGTAATTATTACAAAAATGGGGTTTTACCAAAAGTATATTACAAAACAAACTTGAACATTATAATGACTTTTGGTGTAATTGATAGTACAACTGGCGCAAACATAACTCCAAAATTAACATTTTTTGACGGTTACACTTTTGGTGCTTTTAAAAATAACAATGCATTAACAATGAATGTGATTATGAAAAAATCTAAACAAATGTACATAAATAGTGAACACAATTGTGAAGAAAAAAAATATCCGAATTTTTAATAAAAATAACCACTATAAATTCTACGTCAAAACAATAAAAAATTAACATTACAATGGAAGCAAATAAAACAACCGCGATTTTTGGTAATAATGGTTTGCAAACGGCTACAAATTTACCAGATTTGTCATCACTCATTGACGATAATCAAATCAAAATTAATAAAAATATTTCCGCGTTTAATGTTTGGCAACCTACAGTATTAGAAGACACAATCTATGAGACAGAAAGACAAACAGAAATACCAAGTGCCACATCTGGAAATTTCGCTTTTAAAAATGAATATATTACAATATTTGATTTTACTTTAATGGGATATACTTGTCTTAAAAATATTGTATTACAATGGGGTTTAACTCTAGAGGCAACTTCGGCATCAGGAGTAACTAATTTAGGAACAGGAATACCACTTCCATCACTTATGGCACAAGGGGAATACACATGGCTCGATATTTTAGATTCTATAGATATCAAAATTGGTAAAAACAAATTTTCCCTAACAAATCAAGAAATGCATCGAACGTTGGGAATTAAACAAATCGTAAATTCTACAAAAAAACCCCCACTGAAGAAAGAATAATGAGTCAATTTGGTCTAAATGCAAGTAGATCGGCTGGGCTAATTCATTGGAGAACGAAGGATTTTAATGCTTTTTATCAACCATACAACATGTTACCTTCTGATACAAATAACGCTCAAAAAGGTTCTTTATTTTCTACAGATTCAAACTGTAATTTATATGATCATTATTTTGGAAATGTCGCATCAGCGAATGTCGCAGAACCAACTAGTGCAGTGACCGGAATAACAAAACTATTTGCACTTCCACTATCGATGATTAATACTTTTTTTAATCAACCGGATACTTTTTTGCCCAAAGGTTTAAATATTAACATTAAAATTGTGTGGAAAAATACAAAAACAGTACACTTGGGTGGAGATTCTATAAATTCATTTATTACAACAACTCCGGCAGTTGCGAAATGTTCGGCAGTTTACATTAAACACGCAGATTCAGTATATTCAGATTTTGGATTTGTTAAAAACGCGTGTAAAATTCTGTATGATTATAGTATTTTAAAAGAGGACAGCGATGACGCTTTACGTAAATTATGGATAACAAAGCCATTTGTTTATAATTTTTATGAATGGAAAAGATATGTAGTACCACAAATAAAATCAACTACAGATGGAAATGTCATATTAGATTTTTATCAAAATAGTCAACGGCCGTTGGATATTTGGTTTACATGTGTAAACATGGGAGATGGTACACCAACTTCAAATATCGCAAATTTAAATGGATCTAATCAATCTGGTTTCGTAACAAGTTATCGCTTTGGACAATGTGCAAACCATATTTGGAAAAAAATAAATATTTTTATTAATGGTCGATTAGTAAAAGAAAATTTTTATGAAGACGCGAATTCTTCACTTTTTTTTGCGAATCAAAAACGTTATATGAATTGTCTAACTTCAAATGACGTACTGAACGCTATTGAGTATAGTAATTGTGATAAAGAAAAACTTAATTACGAGTTAAATACAGTTGGACAAACTTTTCAGTTTGACAACATATCACCATATCATATAATACTAAGTCCATCGACATTTTTTCAGCGAGGAACGTATCCAGTAGATCAAGGAGCTGTCAATGTAAGAATAGAAATGCAAATTGCTTGTCTTGGTGATAGTGGGACTGTTGTAGCCAATCCAAATAGAAATTTTCTTAATGGTGTTGCACAAATTATAGTATACTCTAGACAATCGGCACAACTAACATTAGATTCATCACACAGTGTAACAGAAGTACAATGGCCCGCTATTATCTCAAATAACACAAATATATTAACTCGCACTATAAATACCAACTAAAGAATTGGTTAAATTAACCATTCAACTAATAAATTATTTTCAATCTTAAAATGTTGGCACAAAGAACAAATGCGATTTACGGTGATGCGAATGCGCAAACAGCTACCGTAGTACCAGATTTGTCTAAAGCTTCTGACGGTAGTTCACTTAGAGTTGGTCAAAATACAGCGGATTTAGATTTTAACCAAACTTTGGAGTTGAATGACTTGTTTTATGAAACTACCACTGAAGAAATCTATCCTCAATCAACTGCGGCCGGTAATTGTGCTATTATTGGTAATACAATGGGTTGGACTAGATTGGACCAAATGATTTTGGAAATGGAAGTTACACTAAGTGGAGGATTCCAAACTTCTAATCCAACAACTGGTGCATTAGGAACACTTAATACGGCTATTACTCAACCAGGTTGGTACAATACTCCAGCCTTTGCCATGATAAATGGTTTACAAAGATTTGACGTTTCTATGGGTAATAATAATCAAAAAATTGGTCGACAACAAATGACGTACATTCAAGGTTTAATTTTGACCGCACAAGATCAAAAGTATGATCATGGAAAAATAAAAACGTTGGGTCATATTGGTATGCCAAGAAGTAGATGTTGTAATGACATTGAAACTAATCAAACTGGATTCGCCAAACCTTTTTTTAATAGAGTAACTACAACTTCTCAAGAACATTTACAAGCTTGGCAAAATGCGCTTGTCGATTACATTATAGCCGCTAATGGAGCGAGTGTAGTTTCTAGTGAACCTACAATGACTGGCACATTGAGAATTGGCGTGCCATTGTCTTTATTAAATTCTTTTTTTAAAAATCCAGCGTATTTACCCCCTGGTACTCCATACAGATTCGAAATTCAATATTTAACAACACCTTTTTACATTTTATCTGTACAATCTGGTGTTATAAATGCGGCAGCTAATAATACACTTTTGTGTACACACACTGGTAATTTTCGCTTAGTTTACAGACGTCACGAATTGAGACAACCATCTCAAGCACAAATCAATCAACAATGGTTAACTAGACCATTTTTGTACAATTATGAGACTTATGAGTATTATGAAAAAGCGACAGATGGTACTACAATTAATTATGTTCAAGATATAGCAATATCTCAACAACGTCCAACAGAAATAATAATAAAAGTAATTTGGACAGGTTCGTTGACAACCCCATCGACTGTAGTTTCAAATACTCTTGCCAATATTGTTTGGCCAAATAATGGCGCTGGTATGATTGCATGTGACGATTTAAAAATATATATTGCCGGCCGTCAACAGTATTATTTACGTACTTGTACTCAAATCACCCAACAAGTCAGAGCAGAAGGCCGTAGAGACGCTACAAATGTATTAAATAATTTGGTAAATAATGAAACATATTGTGTAGCCGATGGTGAGTTTGATGCGGTCATTTCGAATACATTTAGTAATAGTGAAGAGTTTTGGTTAAAAATATCAATTAATCCTGGTGACATGCAAAAACATGGTTTCCTAAGTACAGATCAAGGAGCAGTTGTAATTAGAGTGGATGGAGATTTTCATTTTAACAATTCTCTACGTACGCCCTTACCAGTAAATTTCAAAATAGTTTACTATAAAAAGCTACCAGAACAAATCACTCTCGACGCAAACAAAAATATCACAACTGTAACTTGGCCTGCTGTAAAATCAAATTCTGGATATTTGATTGAACAAACATTTAATAACAATTAAAATGACAAGTAAAGAAATAAAATCAGATAAATTGGCACTAAGTGATTTGGACTTGGAAAATTGGTGCAAAGAAAACAATTTTTCATTTAATGTAATTACACTTGATAAATTAAGTACATTAAAAAAAAAAGCGTCTTTTATTCATACAGGACGAGGTAAAAATGCGGCAAATGGAGGTAATGAAAATCATTGGATGTTTATATATTCTGATATTGTTTTTGATTCATATGGTAAATACAGTACATACGTGTGGCCAAAAGCTGGCGAAAATTTTGTATTTGTAGAAACACATCCAAAACAATTACAAGACTTTGAATCTACCGTATGTGGTGAGTATTGTTGTTTGTTTTATTACTATATGGAAAAAGTATACGAAGAAGGTATAAATAGTGAGTACATTGGCGCGGACTTTTCTGAACATTTTGGATTTACTAGAGACAGAAAAGAAAACGATAAATTTGTATTTGATTGGTTTCATAATGACAAAAAACAAACTATCGATGAGAAAACAGAAACAAATTGAAATATGTAAATGTAGAATAACAAGAACAACAAAAAAATTACTAGATAAATGCAATGATAGACAAGTTTTGTTAGAACATGTCGTTGATTATAATTTAATTAAAGAAAACACAAAATTAATTTCTGATTTGATAAATTTTATTAAAATTTTTGAATAAAATATTTTTAACAATTATGATTTATTAAAATTTTTCCATTATACATTCTTTTTTTTGGACAAGAACACTTGTCCAAATTATTGTGTAGTAAATCGACCACTTGTTTTTTTACCATTCCAGACCCCCTTCCAATTGTGACATCATTCATTGTTGAAATATATTTTTCAACATTGTTTGGATAACCATGTGTGTATTGAGCTGTGATTACTGGCTCGTCTCTCCACATTTTGTCGCCTTGACCTTTTAAACTATGCTCGAATAAACCACCCATAACATTATGTATATTTTTGTACATGGGCAAACCGACCCTATATTTTATAGAGTCTCTGTTTATGTACTTGTCTCTAAATTTGCTGAGCAACTCATTTGATCTAGGACCAGATCCGGCAGTACATAGTCTAAATAATGAATCAGTTGCCATTTTTCTGAAATTTGATGATAAAAAAAAGAACAAAAATCACTTGCACTAAAAATATTTAATTTTACACTATTTAAATTCTTTAGTCTTTTTTCATGTGCTTTTATCCTACGAAGGTGTATTGATTTAATTTTACGTAAATGCAAGCTTGTAAATCGAAGGTCTGTCAAGTGAAAATCTGTTATTGACCTTATTTTATTGCGACTAGTTTCGATTTCTTGTTCAAGTATCCATATCCGTTGACTATTTGTGTACAATTGTTTTATAGAATATAAACGAGATTTAAACTCTTCAAAATCGACCAAAATTGTATCATAAATAATATAATTAGGGAGTGGAACTATTGAAAAAAATATTGAATTTTTAAAAGATTTTATTTGTAAATCAACCAAAAAACTAAGTAATAGTGAAGAAAAAGAATTAAATTGTTTTGTACTAATAGTAGGAACTAGTAAAATTTCCAAAAGTTTATTATTAAATGTTGAAGAAACATATATTACGTCGATTGGCTTGTGCATTCTATAAATCAGTTAATTTCGAGATGTCGAAAGCTTCTTTTATAGGTGCCAATGGTGCTTTATTTGCTGTGCCCATATTGATTGTGACAAATCTAGACAATTCAAAATTATTGTCACAAATTTTTTTCAAAATTTCAGGACACGATGGAGCTTTGATTTTGTCCATACTAATTGATAATATAAGTCTATCGGCATATTTACATTCGCAAGCGAAATAAACATTACCATATGTTGAGTAGGACTGATTTGAACTTACTCCCATCGATACCTTGTTACACTTTTTACACAAGGGAAAAGCTAATTCCAAATCTTCAATTGGACTCGGTTTAAAATATTTATGAACAATCATAAAATCAAGCATTGACGTATCCATAGTAAAAGGATGCTCATTTGGACAAAGTAATCGACCTTTACCATTGATTATCATTTTTATCCCACAAAATGGACAATTGACTTGACGTTTATTATTGTTTAAAGAAAAAAATTTAAATGGACTTTTTTTTCCTATATATGTTACTTCAACATCTAAAGTTGGTTCGGGTTCACACAATGTTAAATCGTTACTAGCCATAATAAAATCTAAATAATAATAAAAAAATTAATTTCCAATTCTTACATGGCCATTAAGGTAGTGACTACCTAAGCAAACTGCGAACATGTGGGCCAAACGATAATAAAGTCCCGGATTATCAGAGTACAAGTCCTGTTCTAATTTACGAACTGGTAAAAATTCGGTGGGCATTGGATATTTTGATAAACACCAAACTACTAATCTAAAACCTTGGCGAAAATTTGGTCCGGCAGATAACCCATGCATTAAATTAAAAAAAAAATTTTCTGTAAACAAATTTCGTTTGTTTGTGAGTCCTGGTGCGATTGTGGCTATATCATTTGCAAATAGAGCACAAGATCCCCACCCACGGTTAATGACAAGTGTCGACGTTCTATTTTGGTTAATATGCCAATTTACAAGACTAGCATAACCACATAGAATAAATATATTATAATATCTATGTGGCAAATATGTAAAATCGCCTTTCATTTGACTTCTCCAAAACTCGTCAAATTCACTGTCGAAACCTTGAAGGACATTACATAATTGAGATTTTCCTTCCATTATAAATCCATCAATTATTGTAAAATCTGTAACTGGTCTAAAAGTCTTGCTTTGTTTAAATGTGGACCACATTAATTTGGAAGCT
>CAIVPY010000584.1 GCA_903907885.1 uncultured Bacteroidota bacterium | reverse complement strand
TTTCCCATTGTTCGTACCCAAAAGTTTGTTTGAAGCTGAAGAGAAAAATGCAGAAGGCTTTGCTAAGGAGTGTGCCATAGTTACACATTACAGATTAAAAGCAGATCCAAATAATAAAGGGAAGTTAATAGTTGACCCAGAAGCTAAACTAGAAGAAGAGTTAATAGTGAGACCTACCAGCGAAGCTATTATATGGAATACCTATCGTGATTGGATTCAATCTTATCGCGATTTGCCTATCTTAATAAATCAATGGGCTAATGTGGTAAGATGGGAAATGAGAACACGTTTATTCCTTCGTACTGCTGAGTTTTTATGGCAAGAAGGACACACCGCACACGCTACCAAAGAAGAGGCATTGGCAGAAACTAAACAAATGCTAGACATATATGCTGATTTTGCTGAAAATTTCATGGCTGTTCCTGTAATTAAAGGTGTGAAAACAGAAAATGAAAGATTTGCAGGTGCTGATGAAACATACTGTATCGAAGGATTGATGCAAGATGGTAAAGCTTTGCAAATGGGTACATCTCATTTCTTAGGTCAGAATTTTGCTAAAGCTTTTGATGTAAAATTTGTAAGTAAAGAAAATAAAAAAGATTACGTGTGGGCTACAAGTTGGGGCGTTTCCACTCGTTTAATGGGTGCTTTAATTATGAGTCATAGCGATGACGAGGGATTGGTATTACCACCAAAATTAGCTCCTATACAAGTGGTCATTGTTCCCATTTTCAGAAAAGAAGAAGAGAAAGTAGCAGTGTTGGAAAAAGCCAATCAATATGCAAAAGAATTAAAAGCCAAAGGTATTTCTGTTAAATTAGATGATAGAGAAGGACAGTCACCAGGCTTTAAGTTTGCTGAATATGAGTTGAAAGGTGTTCCTATTCGAATAGCTATTGGCCCGCGTGATGTTCAAAACCAAACTGTAGAAGTTGCCAGACGAGATACCAAAGAAAAACAAGTGATGGCCGAAGCTGACTTGACAAATAAAATAGAGCATTTATTGGAACAAATTCAGAAAAATATTTACCAGAAAGCTCTTGATTTTAGAGAGGAAAATATAACACCAGTAAACACTTGGGATGAGTTTAAACATTCGCTCGAAAACAAACCTGGTTTTATTTTAGCCCATTGGGATGGTACAGGTGAAACCGAAAATAAAATTAAAGAAGAAACCAAAGCCACCATTCGATGCATACCATTTAATACTTCTCACGAAGAAGGCAAATGCGTTTATACCGGCAGGCCTTCAACTCAAAGGGTATTGTTTGCAAAGGCTTATTAATATTTTATATGTTGAGATTTTTAATTAAAAGGCTATAAAAAAAATTGCACTATTATTATATATAAATCGAAAAGTATAAATAAAGTTTTAACAGTAACTGTTTTTATACATTCTCGTTTAATTATTATCCTCTTTCCCACGTTCTCTAAGTTTTTTTAAGAGTTCTCGTTTAAAATCGTTTTCGGCCTTAAACAACATTACAACCTTTTTTACAGGCAAAACTTTTTTAAATTCTGTAGCATATCTTTTCAATAAATCAGCCTCATTCATCCTAAAATTTATCATTTCTTGTAGCGTTTTATCGGCTTCGGCATCAGACATGGTAGCCAATTCGCTCAAGTCTTCCATTATTTTATCTTTACTTGTCGAACGAAGTTTCTGAAGGTCATCACTAAATTTATTATAAACAGGCCAAAATTTTTGAGCTTCCTCAGAAGTTAGGTTTAACTTTTGGGTAATAAAACCAATTTTCATGGTTTCTATTTTGTCTTTCATTTTGCCTTTTTGTGCATATAAAGTATATTGTGTTAGCACTAGTAATACTAA
>CAIVPY010000583.1 GCA_903907885.1 uncultured Bacteroidota bacterium | reverse complement strand
CTCTTTCAATTCCATGGATGCTTGAATGACACTCATTGAACTTTGATCTAAGATACATTGAATGTCTTCGACTAGGTATTGGGGTGTGTGATTATACGCGGCTTTCTTAAAACATACATATCCTATCGAATCGAAAAACTTAGAAATTAAAATTACCCTTTTGGTAATATCTATAGTCTAAATCCTTTCTGTTCATTTCTTTTTTACAAGGTTCCTCTTCTTGCTTGTTCTGCTTCAATGGATTCAAACAATGCTTGAAAATTTCCTTTTCCAAAAGATTTAGCTCCTTTTCTTTGTATGATTTCGAAAAATAGAGTAGGTCTATCTTCTACTGGTTTGGTGAAAATTTGAAGCAAGTAACCTTCTTCATCCCTATCAACCATAATACCCCATTTTTTCAATTCGTTAAGGTCTTCAGCAATCACTCCTACTCTATCACCCACAGTATCATAATAAGTGCCTGGTACATATAGAAACTCAACGCCACGTTTGCGCATTTCAGAAATAGTAAACACTATGTCATCGGTAGCCACTGCTATGTGTTGGCATCCTGGGCCTCTGTAAAAATCTAGATACTCTTCAACTTGAGATTTCTTTTTACCTATGGCAGGCTCATTGATAGGGAATTTGATATAACCGTTTCCGTTAGTCATTACTTTGCTCATCAAAGCAGTGTAATCAGTTGAAATATCCTTGTCGTCAAAAGTAACCAAGTTGAAAAATCCCATCACATTGCCATAGAAATCAGACCATTTATTCATACTTCCCATTTCCACATTACCGACCATGTGGTCAATGTATTTTAGACCACATGTACCAGGTTCATATCCTGTTTCAAGCTTTTCATATCCGGGTAGAAAAATGCCATTATAATCTTTTCTTTCAACAAAAACATGAACTGTATCGCCATAAGTATGAATTCCGCTCATACGAACTTTACCGTTTGCATCTTCAATAGTTTTTGGTTGCATATAAGCTACTGCACCCCGTTTGGTTGTTTGATCAAAGGCATCATAAGCATCATCCACCCAAAGAGCAATCACTTTTACGCCATCTCCATGCATTCTTAGGTGGTTGGCAATATCACTTTCAGGGTCGAAAGGTGTAGTTAACACTATTCTGATTTTGCCTTGTTGCAACACATAAGATGTACGATCGCGCAATCCTGTTTCTAAACCTGCATAAGCTAAATCTTTAAAGCCTAAAGCTGTTTTGTAATAATGCGCTGCTTGTTTGGCATTACCCACATATAGCTCAACATAATCAGTTCCATTTATTGGTAGAAAATCTTGAGCTTGTTCAAATATTTTTTGAGTACTCGAGTAGTTGAAGTTTTCAACTTTAGTTAAATCAGTCATAATATAATTTTATTTGTTTTATTAGTCTTTTGTTTGCCAACTTTGGTAATAATCTTCAACTTCTAAGGCCATAGCTTCTTTCGTAATTTTCACTGGGTTAAACGGGTCTATCATAACTGCCAATTCATTAGTAGCGGCTTTGCCAATACTACGCTCTATAGCACCAGGGTGTGGGCCATGAGGTAACCCTCCAGGGTGCAATGTTATTTGTCCTTTTTGAATATTATTACGACTCATAAAATCACCATCAACATAGTACAACAACTCATCACTGTCAACATTGCTATGGTGATAAGGTGCTGGAATGGCTTGAGGGTGATAATCATACAAACGTGGTACAAAAGAGCAAATAACAAAATTTCGACCTTGGAAAGTTTGGTGAATAGGTGGTGGCATATGAATTCTACCTGTAATGGGTTCAAAATTAAAGATAGAAAAGGCATATGGATAGCAGCATCCGTCCCAGCCAATTAAATCAAATGGGTGTGTTTCATAAATGTAAGGGTATATTAAACCACGTTTCTTTATGTTGATTAAAAAATCACCTTCTTCATCGTGGGTTTCCATATTGTGTGGGGTTCTAATATCACGCTCACAAAAAGGAGAATTTTCCATAAATTGGCCATACTTATTTCTATATCTTTCTGGAGTTTCAATAGCACCATGAGATTCGACAATAAGTAATCTATTTTCATTTGTCGAAAAATTAATCTGGTAAACAGTACCTTTTGGTATGATTAAATAATCCCCATATGCAAAATCAATATTACCATACATTGTTTTTAAAGTACCTTTTCCTTCGTGCACAAATATCATTTCATCAGCATCGGCATTTTTAAAAAAATAGTCTTTTGTGCCTTCTATAGGTGCAGCTACACCAATCGACATATCGTCATTAAAAAACAATGTTTTTCGGCTTTTTAAATAATCTGAAACAGCAGGGGCTTTGTAACCCATATAACTCCTGTTTTGCAAATTATCTTCAATGGCTACTTCTGGTCGAACAGAATAAGGCTTGCCTTTTTCTTTAACTCGCGTAGGTAAATTGGTGTGATATACCAATGACGATACTCCTGAGAAACCTTCGGTACCAAAAAGCTCTTCATGATATAAATTTCCATTTGATTGACGAAAAACAATATGTCGTTTTTCCGGGATTGTTCCCACTTGTTTGTATAAGGGCATAGTATTTCCTAAATTTTAACAAAAATATTTTCATTAAAGCCTTTCTGTTATGACAGTTGTCATACTATTGGTTGATTTATATTGGGTAAAATTGCTAACTTGCCTATTATATAGAAATTAATTTAATAAGTTATATGCTTAGAATTCTAAAAATACTTACCATATTGCTTTCGTTTGTATCGATTGCTTGGGGACAAAAAAGTGTTAATAACAAGCATGTTTTAGTAACAAATAAAAACAAAATGAATATGATTAAATTAGATACAGCTTATTTTGCTGCTGGTTGTTTTTGGTGTGTTGACGCATTATTTCAACACCTTGATGGAGTTATAAAAGTGGAAAGTGGGTATGCTGGAGGACATTCAATTAATCCTTCATATAAGGATGTTTGCACAGGGACTACAGGACATGCCGAGGTTTGTAAAATAACTTTTAACCCTATGACAATTTCTTTTGAAACTCTTCTATCGATTTTTTGGCAAACCCATGATCCTACCACTCTCAATCGACAAGGAAATGATATTGGAACACAGTATCGTTCAGCCATATTTTATTCTAATGATGAGCAGAAACGTCTTGCTGAAAAATATAAATCTGAGCTAAATACCAGCGGTGCTTTTAGAAGCCCAATCGTTACCGAAATTTCAGCTTTAATTAATTATTATCCAGCTGAAAACTATCATCAGAATTATTTTAATCAAAATAGTGAACAGTCGTATTGCAAGTTTGTTATAGCGCCAAAAGTAGAAAAACTAAAAGAGGTGTTTAAGGACAAATTAAAAATTAAAGGGCAAAAATAATTTCATATAAATATTTGTTAACAAAGGCTTTAGTAATAATTACTAAAGCCTTTTTAATTTTATTATAATGCATATTGCTTACTTTAAGTAATATAAATGTCAATATGAAATAAAAAGTAATGCGATGTTTTATTTTGGGAATACGGATTGTTTTTGGGAATATAATTGTTTATTTAAAAAGCTATATTGTTGATTATAAGATTATTGTGTTGGTGGTATAAATTTGGAGTGAAGGAATGTAAGCTATCATTACAAACATGAAAAAAATAATCACATTCGCCATTACTCTCTCTTTGCTTGCTTCTTGTCGCAAAGAACTTTCTTTAACAGAAACAAATGGCTCAACAACAACTCCATTAGCAAATGTTGCTAATGTTAATGAAATTAAAGTTCCTTCTGGTTTTCAATTTAAAACAACTCAAGAAACTATTTTTGAAATTAGTATTTTAGGTACTAACAACGAACCTGTAAAATTTACAAAAGTTACCTTAAGTACAGACAGTAGAGAAAACGGTGGTGAACTGATAACTACTGGTGCTACTGACGAAAATGGTGTATTCAAAACATCTGTTTCGTTAGCTACCTATTTAAAAAGTGTTGTTTTAAACACGAGCTATATTGGAGTGCCATCAGATATAGTATTAGAAATAAACTCAAATAAAGTTAATACACAATTAGGGGGTAAAAGCCCGTTAATGGTAAAAACCATTAAACAAACCAATAATTATACAGAATCTTTAGGCAAAACGGGTAGTAAAATATCTTCGCGTTTAGGTGGTTGGAATTCGTTAGGAGTTCCAAATAATTTGACAACACCAAATGATGTGGTTAGCACTCAAATGCTGAATGACATCAATGCATTGTTTCCTTCAGCACAATCGGTAGCAGTCCGCAACCCTCAATTGCTTGATGACAATACATCAACCCGTACCTTATTAGTAACTCAAACTTGTGATGTCTGGGTAACATTTGTAACCGAAGGAGCAGGATTTACTAATACTTTATTTTATTACAAATACAATAAAAACAATCCTCCTCAAACAGTTTCAGACATTGATTCTATGATCGTAGTTTTTGCAAATTCATCATTTGCTGGTTCAGATGGAGGATTGTCTACTGGTAATAAAGTTTATTTAGGTCAAATTGGTGCTGATACCGTTATTGCATATGGTATAGTTTCAAACGGATTTAACCTAAATAACTCTACTATTGGTAATGGTCAATACACACTGTTTGCAAACAAAGACCTAAATCCTGAAAGTAGCCCAACACTTCGTCAACACATGGTGATGGTGCGTGATGTAGCTACGGATAGATTGGTAATGGGATTTGAAGACATTAGAAGAGATTATACAAATTGCGATCACGATTATAATGATGTTATGTTTTATACCACTTCTAATCCAGTGAGCGCAATCTCAACCACAGGAATTTCTACACTGCCAGTTTCTAACGATACAGATGGTGATGGTATAAAAGATACTGATGATGAATACCCTGCCGATCCACTTAGAGCTTTTAATAATTATTACCCATCAGCTACTGGAAAAGCATCGGTTGCATTTGAAGACTTGTGGCCATATAAAGGAGATTATGATTTGAATGATGTGGTTGTTGACTATAGATATAAGGTAGTTACAAACTCTACAAATAAAGTGAAAGATGTAAAAGCAAATTATACACTTCGTGCGAGTGGTGGTATTATTGAAAACTCATTTGCAGTTGAATTCCCTACATTAAGGGGTAACATTAGCAACATAACTGGCGCAGCTTTAGAGGTTGGTCAAACAAATGCTGTGGTAACTGTTTTCTCAAACAGCCGTTATGAGATGAGAGATTGGAATACCTATCAAAATGTAACCCCGGTTGACACTGTAAACTATAATATAAATTTTACTCTTACTACACCTGTTAGTTTAGCAAGCTTTGGGTTGAATGAATATAATCCATTTATATGGGGAAATAGTCATGGTAAAGATAGAGGTTTTGAAATACATTTATCTGGAAAAAATTGGACTGGACTAGCTAATACCTCATTATTAGGAACAGGCCATGATGACACAAAGCTAAACGGAAGCAAAACATATTTAACTCCAGATAATCTTCCATTTGCAATCAACATACCTGAAAGATTTGCCTATCCTATTGAAAGCGCTGATATAACAACTGCACATTTAAAATTCGCAGCTTGGGCACAATCTGGAGGAACATTATTTACTGATTGGTATAAAAACAATAGCGGTAATAGAAACTCAAGTAACATATATACAAGATTAAATTAATAATAAAATAAAACAACCATGTACGGATTAATTGTAGATGCTCAACTCACCTATCATAGTCTAATTAAACTATGTTCGGTAAAACTAAAAACGGTTTACTCAATCATTTTTTAGCTAACAAAAACTAGAAAAAGCCCCCCGTAATGATAGCTCATAGGGGGGCTTTTCTATTACTAAAGGTGTTAAATAGACTTATTGATAATAGAGCTAACTAAATATTTTTGCTAATTTAGGAACAATATTTTCTACATATTATGAAATGTAGTATCTGTAAGGGTTTTTAGGAATTGAACTAAAGCCACTTTTTCAATGTCCGTTAGGTTAAGAGCATTCACATTTTTGCGTTTAAACATAATGGCATCAAGGGTATTGGTATTATGAACGCCACTATTATAAAACTCAACCACATCTTCCAATGTAGTAAATCTACCATCATGCATATAGGGTGCAGTAAGTTCTATGTTTCTTAAAGTGGGTGAGTGAAACTTTCCTATATCACTTGGTTTTTGGGTTACCAAATTATACCCTAAATTAAAACCAGTGAACACACTATCAACTCCATTGTTATGAAAATCGTTATCAGTAAATAAAGGTCCTCCATGACAATGGAAGCAATCACCCTTTTCGGTAAAAAATATTTTTCTACCCATCTCTTCAATAGGGGATAATTCTTCGGTGCGAGCCACAAACCTATCAAATTTAGAGTTAGCACTAATCATCGTTCTAAGGTATTGAACGAGTGCATAGCATATTTTAGTTTTCAGTTCCATAAAGCTAAGTGCATTGATGTCGTTAATACCAAATGCAGCTTTGAAAAATCCTGGATAAATAGGATGTTTGCTTAGGTTTTGAAACAATTGCTTTTCATCTGTATTAAATATTTCGGGAACAAAATCGCCCATAGGCAAAAGGTCTAAATCTGGTACACTACCTTCCCAATTATACACTTTTTTAAAGGCGAGATTCACATGAGGCATCACACTTATGTTATACCCATTGTTAAAATGTTGCATGGGTTTTGAAAACGAATTTTGAGAGAGGTGACATGATGAGCAACTCTTGCCATTGGTTGACAGTATCGGGTCGTTATATAGCATTCTGCCTAGAATAACCCCTTTTTCGGTCATTGGGTTTTTCTCGGAAAGATAAGGTTGAGGAAAACCTGGAGGTACAGTTATTTTATAGGGTTTGTCTAATTCGGCTGTTTCAAGTTTTGTATCGTTTTTGCAATTGCTAATAGCAAACAAAAAGATGACTCCACTAATTGCCCCTAATTTTAAAAATATCTTTTGCATTGTCTTTAAGCATTAACATTAAACTATCATTACCCATGGTATAATTTCCTTGTAGCGAAAAATTGTAAGTATTAGGGTTTACAAACCACTCATTTACGTTCATAGTTAAAAATAGGGTGTCGGGTGAACTTTCATTTACTTTGATGCTTGCAGGTATTATATTGTGAAGAGCTAGCATTTTATCTGTTCCAAGGTGCATGGCAAATCCATTTTCGCTCAAATCAGTATGAATAAAACGACCTTCTATTTTGGCATAATGATACCCTCCCCCCATTTCATCTGGCCAAATCATATTTAAATTATTTGCGTTGGCTTCCATTGCACCAGTCTTATTGTGTTTAACATCTAAACCGACATTGAATTGCAAACTTTTGTAGTTTCCAAGTTTAATATTGCTTAATAGAAAAGCATTTGGATAACGTGCATCTCGGTAAATTGCTTTATCTACATTTACCAACTCCCCTGTTTCTGATTCAAACACAAAACCCGACAAGAAATACTCAAGGCGGCTAATGGAATATAAATTACCTGCTGCATTGTTATACATCATGCTATCGAAAAGCAGCGATTTAGTATCTACTTTATAGTCTATTTTAAGTACTAAGGAGCCATCAGTAGTACTAACAGGGTTGTTCGTGTTTTTTTTACACGAATAGCTAAAAACTGCCAGCAAGATGACTATAATTTGTATTGATTTTTTCATTTTACATCCTTTCTCATTTGTAGAAGTTATTTAATAAACAACAACATTCAAATGTTTAAACTAAAAAGCAATTAATAGTTGATACATATCAAGAATTTTGTTGACTAAAGTCAGCGAATAAAATTAGTTGATGAATAATAATTAATATTCTCGGTCTTTCCAACCCATTTTCGAAGGTGATAGATAGAATGCTATAACAGCAATGCTACTAATAATATAATAGGGTTCCAAAAGCAATACATCTTTATAATTGGTTTTTAGTTTAAGCCTCTTGTTAAGCAAAATAACCACAAAAGATTGAATTATAAATTTTAAGGTCCACATCACCATTGCTGATTGAAGCGAGAAGAAAGCCAAAACGAAAACCATTAAATAGAATGAACCAAATAGTATGAAAATCATTTTCCAAATAAAATTTAATTCTTGTGCCCCAATAAGCCAGCGTTTGCGTTGATGTAAAAAGTTTTTAAACCCTGATTGTGCTTTTGATATATTCAAGCTTTCTGCCAACAATGTGTTTTTAGTTTGATACCCTGCTTTGCGAAAAGTATCAAACAATTTAAAATCCTCGGTAACAGAAAAGTCAATGTTTTCGTAACCCCCCACTTTGAAGTAAGCCTCTCTTGTATAGGCCATATTGTTGCCTACAGCTGTTCCCTTCAAACCTAATCTATCAAACGCTACCAAAAGACCTGAAGAATATAGCCATTCAACACCTTGCATTCTTTCAAATAAAGTATCTCCTTGCACAATAGTTGTTCCTGAAACAATGGCAATTTTAGGGTTATCAAACTCTTCAACCAAAGTGATTAACCAATTCGGTTTCACTTGAATATCTGCATCTGTAACGGCAAATATTTCACCTTTGGCTAGGTGTGCTAAATTGGCCAACACGTTGGCCTTGGCCTGAGCTTTACCAAGTGTGTATGTAATAGGTATGAGTTTAAAATTTTCTTTTGATTGGATGAGCTTCAAAACCAATTCTGCTGTATTGTCCGTTGACGAATCATCACCAATCAACACCTCGTATTTGTTTTTTGGATAATTCAATTCAAACAAACTATAAAGGCAATCTGTAATCTGATGGGCTTCATTTCGTGCAGGAACGAGTATGCTTACAAAGGGTATGTTTTCGTTGTTTTTTGTAATATATTGTAACTTTCTTCTTTTCTCTTCTTGGTTAAGTAATGTGATAGTAAGAACAACTTGTATGAGTACAAAAAGGTAAACAAAAAATATGGAGATGAGTTCTATATAAAGCATTTGCTTTTTATGTATAATATAGCTGCAAATAAACGCAAATAAAACTTTTATGGCATTTCAAGCTTATAAAGTTTTCGATCAAACTCCATTTAAAATTATACAATAGCCCTTCATTTAAAGAAAGAAAATACATTAACTTTTGGTGGATGTGCAATATGAAACTACAAATCCAAAACCATCAAAAAGTCGTCACACTCTTGGCTGCCCAAAACAAATTTTCTGGTACCAAAGTTTTTAAAACCAAACTTATCATAAAAATCAACTGCTCTTTTATTCTCTTGCCACACACCTAAAAAAAGATGTTCAAAGCCTTGTTGCTTGCTGAACTCGATTGCTTTTTGCATAAGGGCTGCACCAATGTGTTTTCCAAGTCCTCTTTTGCGAACATATATTTTCTCGAGCTCAATGATTTTTCCTTCTAGTCCGTCTGGTTTCACATCATCTATAAGTTTTATATAGCCCACATCACCCTCGTTGTCATATGCGGTGAAGTAATGTATGCGATTATCTGAAACGTTTTTTTTCAGTTGCTCTATGTTGTATGTTTTGTTGATGTATTGCCTTAAATCGTTTTCGTCATGATAATCGATAAAGGTTTCGAAAAAAGTGGCAGCCCCTAGCTCAGCCAGCAAGGCATGGTGTTTCCAGCCCGATTGAATGATATTTATTTCTTCGCCCATTGCCTTAGCTTTTATTCTTAGTTTTTAGTTTGTATAACTCTTCTTTAATCAAAATGGCCTCGTGAATATATCTTACTAAAACATCATGTTTTTCAAGACCCTCACGTTGCAGCACCCAATGCCTTATCTGTGTTTGTCCTTCATTGGCTTGAAGTATGTTTTCTTCATCGCTCATTAGGTGTCCATCACAAAAACCAAGCACCAATTTATTGCCTTTTTTGATGACGCTAAAATACAATAAAAATCCTTTGTAAGTGTAAAAGGGCGTATTAAATTTAATACTTTCTTGTATTTCAGAAGAAACCGAAAGTATCAGGGGGATTAACTCCTGATACTTTCTTTGAATCCATTCTTCTTGTTTGAAGATATAATTGTCTATGCTGCTATATCTTTTCACTCAAAATATTATTTTATTGTTGTCTTCCGCCTTGCATCAATTGTTGCAAATTGCGTTTAGCCATCACAAAATCTGGGTACTCTTTAAGTGCCATTTCAAAATATTTTTTAGCACCCATCAAATCGCGACTTTGTGCTTGCATATAGGCTTTCATATTGTAAACAGCTGCACGTAATGGCACTTTTTGTTTTTCGGTTTCGCTTATAGCAAAATCCACACTGTCTTTAAGTGTAGCTTTTGTTTCAAGTTCGGCAAGATTTTTAGCTGCTTGCTCCATCTGACCAGTGCTAAATTGGAAAGCTGT
>CAIVPY010000582.1 GCA_903907885.1 uncultured Bacteroidota bacterium | reverse complement strand
ATTGCTAATGTGCCTTTTGAAATCGGTGATGCTAACATTGAAGAAGGCAAATTAAACCTAGCAAAATTTGTAAAAGCAAAAGATAAAATAGTTGAGGAGAATCTCACAGAAACAAATGTGGAAGATGTTTTAAAAGAACTTGATGCATTAATTGGTCTAGATTCGATAAAGAAAAAAGTTAAAGAATATACTACCTATTTAAATTTTTTAAAACTCAGAAAAGAAAAAGGTTTTGAGGACAAAGAAAAAATTAATTTACATGCTGTTTTTACAGGCAATCCAGGAACAGGAAAAACAACAGTAGCCAAAATGTTAGGTAAAATATATCTTCAATTAGGATTATTAAGTAAAGGACATGTTGTAGAGGTAGATAGAAGTGACATTGTAGCAGAATATATTGGCCAAACAGCACCTAAAACAAAAGAAGTTATTAAGAAAGCCAAAGGAGGAATCCTCTTTATTGATGAGGCTTATGCCCTTGCCAGAAAAAATGACGATTCGAAAGATTTCGGAAAAGAAGCTATTGAAATATTATTGAAGGAAATGAGTGATGGAGATGGTGATATATCTGTTATTGTTGCAGGATATCCTGATGAAATGACAGGTTTTTTAGAATCAAATCCAGGCATGAAATCTCGTTTTCAAATGTTTTATGATTTCCCTGATTATACTCCGCAAGAATTGATGCAGATAACTGATTACACTGCACAAAAACGCACCATCAAATTTAGTGCAGACGCTAGAGAAATTATGTATAAAAAACTGGTGGATGCTTACCGAAATAGAGATAAAATGTTTGGCAACGCTAGATATGTAAATTCGCTAATTGATGAAAGTAAAATGAATATGGGCTTGTGATTGATGCAAAATGCCAACCCCAACGAATTAAATAATGATGAATTAAGCACCATTGAAGCAGTTGATATTGAAAAGATATTCAACACAAAAACAAAAATGATTGCTGATATTCCGGTGGATGAAGATTTACTTCGATCTTCACTCAATTCGTTACATGCCATGATTGGTTTGCAAGGAGTAAAAACTGAAATAGATGAGTTGGTCAAATTGGTTCGTTTTTATAAAGAAATTGGTAAAGATATTCGTCAATCTTTTTCATTACATGCTGTTTTCACAGGAAATCCAGGTACGGGAAAAACTACAGTAGCCAGAATGCTTGCTCAGATATATAAGGCATTAGGAATATTAGAAAGAGGTAATTTGGTTGAATGTGATAGGCAAGCTTTGGTGGGTGGTTATGTGGGGCAAACTGCTATCAAAACCAATGATATTTTAAATAGAGCTATGGGTGGGGTGTTATTTATAGACGAAGCTTATGCCCTTAGCGAAGGTGGTGAAAATGACTTTGGTAAAGAGGCTATTGAAACTATTTTGAAACGAATGGAAGATAACAGAGGCGATTTTATTGTTATCGTTGCTGGTTATACAGATAATATGATACAATTTCTAGAGTCTAATCCTGGCCTACGATCTCGCTTTGATAGAGAATTGAATTTTGCTGATTATGATGCCAATCAATTATATGACATTGCAATAAAAATGCTAGCAGCAAATAGTATAAAAACAGACGAGGCTGCGTCAAAACACTTGAAAGATTATATGGAATTTTTATCGAAAGGTAGAAACCAATTTTTTGGTAACGCACGAAATGTTAGGAAAATAGTTGAAGAGTCAATTAAAAACCAACATTTACGCTTGGCAATGCTTGAGCCCGAGAATCGTACAAAAGATATGATACATGAGCTAACTTTTGAAGACGTTAAAGAGTTTGAAATTGATTATAGTAAAATAGAAAACAAGAAATCTTCTATTGGATTTAATCTAAATTAACACTAGTTTATTTATAAAATTAAGCAATGTTCTTGCACCTTATTAATGTATTAAATAGGAACTAAAAGATGACAAATACAATCATTCAAGTAATAGCATTTTGTATATACAGAAATTTGAAAGTATAAGATAGTCTATCAATTTAATGGTGCATTTAAATGGGGAAATATTGGATAAAATTTTTATGGGTAATATTAGCAGGAGTACTAATTTTTGCTGCATTTAATAGGCACAGTCGCTCAAAAATATATACTTATAACAGTCAATTAATGTCGGATAAAGCAGGGTATTATGTTTATCTGCCGGCATTTTTTATTTATAAGTTTAATGTTAATAAATTTCCAGCAAAAATTGATTCATTAACAGGAAATGGATTTTATTTAAACCACTCTGCTAACAAAGTGCAAAGTAAATATCCTGTAGGAACAGCCTTACTTGAATGTCCCTTTTTCTTAATAGCACATAGCTTTGTATATTTAGTAGGAGAAGAACCGGACGGATTCAATAAAACGTATCAAAATTTTATTGATATATGTGCTGTTTTTTACCTTCTCTTAGGTTTACTTTTTCTTTCCAAATTGTTAACTAAGTATTACCCTAAAACAATTGTTACGGTTAGCATAATTTTGATTAGTTTAGGAACAAACTTATTTTATTACACAATTTTCGAAGGCGGATATTCTCATGTGTATAGTTTCTCTCTATTCTCTGTTTTTCTTTATCTATTTGATATCGAACGAAACAAACCAAATAGATACAATTGGTTTGGATTAGTTGCCATTTGCAGCTTAATCATTTTGGTAAGACAAATGAATATACTATTCATTTTGATAGCTTTTATTAGTTTTGACACTCAATTTAAGTTAGTAAAAGGTAAGAAAATTATTGACTGGGTTGTTGCCATATTTATTTGCCTTGTGGTATTATCTCCACAAATTATTTACAACTTCTATTTAACCAAAGGCCCTTACTTTTATTCCTATCAAAACGAACATTTTATTTATTTGTTTGCTCCCAAAATTAAGGAAGTACTATTTGGCTATAAGAATGGTTGGATTACAACAAATCTAATACATGTTTTTACTGTTCTTGGAACTGTTTTACTTTATAAAAAAAACAAACAGATAAGTATTGGAATTATGTCAATGTTAATAGTTTGTACATACTTATATGCAAGTTGGTGGTCTTATGAATTAGGCTGCGCATATGGACATAGAGGGTTTATTGACATTTATCCAATGTTAACAATAGGTCTTGCAGAGTTTTGTTTAATTGTAGATAAAATAAATAAAAAACCTATCAGAAACATCATCTTTATACTTGTTATTTTATGCGTTATTTTGAATATTAAATATATTTACACTTACGATTCTTGTTGGCCTGTATCAACAACAAGATCTGACTTTAATTTATACCTTAATTTCTTAACTTCACCTACAAAATAGTGCAATTTAAAAATAACATATGATAGACTTCAACAAGCAAAGAGTATTTTTTTTTTCATTCAGTGTTATATCAGTTATTTTACTTCTCATTTGTTTTTTTTGCGAAGGAACAGGTGGAGGTGGTGATAGCACTTACCATTACCTTTATGCTAAGTATGCTTTAGAACATCCCGAAAATTTTTTCGATCATTGGGCGAAACCTATATTCACAATACTTGCATTTCCATTTGCTCAATTTGGATTTATAGGAATGAAATTTTTCAATCTATTAATGAGTTTAATTGCATGTTATTTTTCATATAAAACACTTAGAATCTTTAAAACCGAGAATACTGAATGGATTGCTGTTATTTTGTTTTCAATTACATTATTTGTT
>CAIVPY010000581.1 GCA_903907885.1 uncultured Bacteroidota bacterium | reverse complement strand
TTCTATGCTGAATGCAGCAGTTTTTATTCAATTAAATCAAAAATATTATTACAAAAAAAAAAGTAGTTAAGCACTTTCAAAATTTTAAAACAGAAACAAATCAATGAAAACACTTGCCAACATAATTCAACATACACACCAAAATTTGGTTTATAAGCTATTGAAATTTATTAGTGACTTAGAGCAAAATACTAAATCAATCAGAAAAACTCACAAAACTCTTCATTAAATAACATCATAAGCTTTCTGCCAAATATCCCTCATAGGCAATTGTTAAGCATAGCTACATTCGAAATCAAAAATTAGCACACCAATCTACATGTCATGTTGATCTTATCGAACGTCAATGGTAGCTTGTCGAATGTCATGGTGTTCCTGTCGAATGTCAATGGCAGCTTGCCGAATGTCATGGTGAGCTTGTCGAATGTCATGGTGAGCCTGTCGAATCCATACATTCCCACAATCTCAAATTGTGTCATTTCCGCCCTTGTTGTGATGTGGGTAATGCGTGGCGCACCAACAAGTAAATGATCATCTTTTTTGCTGAAGAACACTAGCAACAGCACGACAACTTTTCAAAGTGTCCACTTTTTATATACCAAAAATTGGGTAGTAGTATTAAAATGTAAAGAACTATAAATCTTAGTAAAACAAAATAAGATTAAAAAACACCCAATAAAACAATACCAAAATTTTGGTATTGTTTTATACTATTTTTTGTGTAACATTTGATGTGGCAAACATGCTATTTTTTAACCAAAGCTCTTTTTTATACAAAAATTAGATACACAATTATGAAAAACCAACTATATATTACTTTTATAGGATTTATGCTTTTTACTATAATACAGTGTAGTAAAACACCACCTATAAAAAATCCAACAGACATAAGCTGCGATAGTACCAACACAGTATTGATACCAGAAGACATGAAAGCCCGTTTTTACTTTAAACAGGGTACCTACTGGATTTACAAAAATATTGATAATGGTGAAATTGATAGTATGTGGGTTTGGAAAGGTGATAATATTATAAGTAATGTAAATTCAAAGTGGTACACAAAAGGCTTAAATAAATGTTATGAATCGTTTTCTTGTTTTATTCAAAACACAAATTACAATGTGAATAAATATTATTCAACCATAGGTATCAGTATTCATCCACAAGATGAATTAAATAGAAAAGATGAATTGTTTGAAATTACAGAAACTTCTCCAATAAATAATTTTAGAGGAGATTTTAGAATTGCAATACGAGGGATTAAATACGAAACACAAACCGATGCTGAAATCCTTTTTGAAGATTCAATTATTACAAATTCTAAAATATTATACAAAAACATTTTAAACCTTAAATATCCTTTAACAAATACGAATGATATTTATAGCAATATGTATTATGCAAAAAACATAGGCTTGGTAAAATTTGTAAGAAGTAATGACAACAGTACATGGGAATTAATAAGATACAAAATTAATCAATAAAAAATATGAGAACAAAAATTACTTTAAAAATTATGTTATTGGTGGCAATATTTATTTCTGCAATAAATATACAATGTAGCAAAACACCACCCGACACCAACAAGCAGAATACAATTACCTGCGATAGTGCCAACACAGTTCTGATACCAGAAGATATGAAAGCCCGTTTTTACTTTAAAGTAGGCACCTACTGGATTTATAAAAACATAGATAATGGTGAAATTGATAGTATGTGGGTTTATATTTCAAATAATGGAATAGGACCTATAAGTAAAAAGGTTCATGCTTTTGGATGGAATAAATGTTATGAATCATTTACATATGAAATGCATAATAAGACTTATAGTGTAAATAATTATTATATTAATTATGGTATCTCACTATACCCAAAAGATGGAAATAACCTTAATAATGAACTTTTTGAAATACAACAACTGTCACCTTTAAATAATTATAAAGGAAGTTACCATATATATGTTGAAGGGGTAAACTATTCTAATCAACAAGGTGCAGATATTAATTATCTCGATTCTATCGTAAACGATGAAAAAAAAATATTTAAAAACGTACTGAACATTTACTATCCCAATGGAACTTCAAGTGATATATATAGCAATATGTATTATGTAAAAAACATAGGCTTGGTAAAATTTGTAAGAAGTAATGATAATAGTACATGGGAATTAATAAGGTACAAAATAAATCAATAAAAAATATGAGAACAAAATTACAATTAATAGTCTGCATGATTGTCTGTAGTATTAGTGTTAATAGCTGCAAAGAAAAATTTGAATGCAACACAAGTAATAATGTCCCGATTCCTCAAATAATGAAAGATTATTTTTATTATAAAGATGGCACATGGTGGGTATATAAAAACATAAAAAACAACACTTACGATAGCCTGTGGGTAAGTCAAAGTAGTAGTAATAATTATAGAGGCGAAGGGGGCGAGGGATTTGGTAGCACAGAAAAATGCTATGAACATACTGTTATGGGTATTGATAATATAAATACTAAAGGTATTATGCGTTGGGACTTGGCTAATATAATTACAGATCAGAGATTACGATTTGCATTTGCTATTTACTGGAGAGACTCTATTACCACTCAAAATAAATCTTTAAATATTTATTATACTGATGGTCAATTTGAAAAACAAGACTTGTTGTACCCAATATTTATTTCATTTATAGATACTTCAACTATTCAAAACAAGCAATATATAAAAGCAATTGAAATAAACACAAACAATTATGGTTACGATAATTTGCGATATAGGCTGTATGCCAAAAATATAGGCCTAATAAAATACATAGACCGCGACTCCAACCAGTGGGAATTAATAAAATATCATATAAACCAATAAAAACATGAAAACAAAATTACTGATAACAATTGTAGCTTTTCTTCTTTTAGCAGGCTTGCAGTGCCCTAAAAATAGCGACCCACCCATACCACCTGCACCCGAGCCAACCCTGCCACCTATAACCACACAAGGTTTAAATACTGTTGGATGCAAAATTGATGGCAAAGTATGGGTGCCTTATAGTAAAACAATAGTTCCACGAATGAATATTGTAGTATATTCTAGAGATAATTGGTATTGTTCTTTCTATGGTTCACAAATTGAAGATTTACCGTATGATATAGATGGAATCGGATTAAAT
>CAIVPY010000580.1 GCA_903907885.1 uncultured Bacteroidota bacterium | reverse complement strand
AGTTACAACCACAAAACTTCCAGTACCTATAAACAAAATAGCCAAACTGATAAATGAAGAAATTATTGCTTTTAAAACACAAGATGGCAAAACTGGTTTGATGTTGATAGCTGTGATTCCTACTAACGACACACAAGGAACATACCAAGTACAAATAAAAATGATGCCTTAAAAAGGTAAATTAAAATAAATAAAAAGCCGTTTTACTTTTTGGTAAAACGGCTTTTTATTTTTGAAAGATATATTATGAAAAAAATAGCTGTATTTACGTCAGGAGGTGATGCTCCAGGAATGAATGCTTGTGTGAGGGCAGTTGTAAGAACTGCCATATACAACAATGTTGAAGTAGTTGGAATAATGCATGGTTACAATGGTATGATTTCAGGAGGAGAAGAGTTTATTCCTATGAGTTCGCGTAGCGTAGGCAATATTATTCAAAGAGGAGGAACCATATTAAAATCTTCACGAAGTGAGGGTTTTAAAACCAAAGAAGGAAGAAAATTGGCCTACGATAATCTGGTATTACACGGTGTTGAAGGTATTATTTGTATAGGTGGTAATGGCACATTTACAGGCGCTGAAATTTTTCACAACGAATATGGAATACCATCTATAGGAGCTCCCGGAACTATTGATAATGATCTTTATGGTACAGATTTTACTATTGGCTTTGATACGGCAATAAATACCGCAATGGAAGCAATAGACAAAATTAGAGATACTGCCGAATCACATGGACGTATATTTTTTATTGAAGTGATGGGTCGCGAAGCGGGATTTATTGCTTTGGCATCAGGAATAGCAGGAGGTGCTGAAATTATTTTATTGCCCGAAATTAGTGAAGACATAAATGAAGTTGTTCAGTTTTTTAAAACCAGAGAATTAAACAAAAAATCATTTTCGATAGCCATAGTTGCCGAAGGAAATTATGAAGGGGGCGCTTTTTCTATTTCTGAAAGATTAAAAAGAGAGATACCTAATTTTGAATCAAGGGTCGTAATATTGGGTCATATTCAACGAGGCGGATCGCCTAGTGCTTATGATAGGGTGCTGGCATCAAAGCTTGGAAATGCAGCAGTTGAAGCATTACTAAATGGAGAAAAAAACAAAATGGCAGGTTTGATAAATAACCGTATTGCATTAACTCCCTTTCATGATACAGTTTGTATAAAAAAAGAGTTGAATCCGGATTTGCTTAAATTAATTGATATTCTCAATACTTAAAAGTGTAGTTATTCTAATCTTCTATCCTTGTTTAAACAAGTGTTAATTTCACTTCTTCAATCTTGGCACCACTTACTTTTACTATCGAAAATTGAAATTTATCTATATTTATTATCTCCCCTTTGCTGGGTATATCTTCGTGGAAAGCAAGTATAAATCCGCCTAAAGTGTGGTACTCTCCTTCGGGAATACCAAACTCATATTTGGTATTCAAATAATCAATCTCGTGTCGGGCATGAAACAAAAATTCCTTTTCACTCATCTGCAATTCTGTTAATGCCTCTGTATCGTGCTCATCATCTATTTCTCCTAACACTTCTTCCATGATGTCTTCAATGGTAACAATACCTGCTGTAACTCCCAATTCATCTACAACAAGAGCGATGCTTATGCGCGACTTGCTAAATTTATTCAACAAATCCATAGCACTTGTTGTTTCGGGCACTATCTCTACGGGTATTAAAAACTCGCCAATATCTTTAGGCTTATGAAACAATTCTTTTTGATGTACATAACCAATGATATTGTCTGTGCTATCAGCATACACCAGTATTTTAGATAAACCAGTTTCGATAAATTTCTTGTACAAATCCTCCACACTAGCACCTATGTTTATTAGCTCTAATTCTGTGCGCGGTGTCATACATTCTCTCACCTTGATGTTTGAAAAATCCAATGCGTTTTTAAACATTTCGGTATCCACTTCGGCATCATCATCCAAATCGTTTTCTTCCACTTGGTTGATGTATTGGTCTAAATCTACCTTGCTAAAAACGGGCGTGCTTTCGGTGTATTTTATTCTTAAAACATTGTTTAATATCAATTTCGAAAGCCACATGATGAAGTGAACAACTGGCCAAAAAATGTAATAGAATAACAGAAAGGGAATGGCTAAAATATTAAGTATAATATCGGGGTTGATACGAAACAAAACCTTTGGTATAAACTCAGCCGTTACTAATACAATAAGGGTTGACAAAATGGTTTGGATAAACAAAACCAAAAACTCACTATGAACTTGGCCTGGCAAAATTCCATGAATAAATGGGTTTAGCACCATGGCCATATATATACCGTAAATAACTAAGCCAATATTATTGCCCACTAGGGTGGTGCTAATAAACTTTGAAGGATTGTTTACAAAATTAGAAAGGATGCTGGCAGTGAGGCTTCCTTGCTTATTCTTCAATTCGATAAGCAATTTGTTTGATGTGATAAAAGCAATTTCCATCCCAGCAAAAAATGCCGAGAAAAGAATACTACAAATGATGATGACGGAAGGGTTATCCATTAATTACTGTTGCAATTTTTATAGGCGCAAAATAGGAAATTCGATTAATCAAATTCACCAAATTTGTAAACTTTTAAATAAGGACTAAATTTTTTGTATATTTATTTTATTAAGAGAATTTAAGTATCACTTCTCTGTTGACATCCATTCTTCGATGCGTATACCCGCAGCTTTGATATGCATAAGTGTATCATCACGCATGTTTTGCTCCAACTCGTAATGATAATTACCTGTTTTGTTAAACTTAATCTTTTCGTAGGTTGGTAATTGGTAGTCGTATACATCACCCAAACCATTGCCAAGCCATTGGCCTGTTTCATCAGCCAAAGTAAACTCAATCCTTTCCTTGCTTTTGTTTTTGTTGGCATCGGTTTTATGCAACATCAAAAAAATGTTTGAATATTTATAGTCTGCATCCAACCGCAGGTTTACATACATGTTATAATACTTGTTGGTATCATTGATGATCACATCAAAGGGAAGTGGATTTTTGTAATACCAAGCATCGCCTTCGATGGTTTTATTTTCGTCCACAATCCTTTGCTTATCACATGATGATAAGAAAAAGCCTATTAGAAAAAGTGCTATACATCCAACTTTTTTCATTTCTTTTACTGCCCTTTATTCTCTTTGTTAGGGTTATTGTTAGGGTT
>CAIVPY010000579.1 GCA_903907885.1 uncultured Bacteroidota bacterium | reverse complement strand
TTAGCAATCACGTAACTGTGCTATCGGAAGTGGGAAGCAAGGATGTGGAAAAAATACTACCTCCTTACCAATGGATTGAACTGATGCAAACAGAACTTCAAGCTGGTGCTTGGAAAGTAATAGCCGAAGCCAGAGAAGCTGGAAATGTTGGCGTTTATAGAAGTAGTGGTGAGGTAAGAGAAGGTTTGGTTCAAGAAATATTAACCCAAATACCTGAAGAAAAAATAATTTGGGAGGCTCCACAGAAAGCGCAGCAAACTTATTTCATAAAACTTGTAGGAGCTAACGTGAGTCTTGGAAATATAGCACCAAACGACATAATACCAATGGAAACCCTTAGACTTGGACTTAGAAGCGATACTTTTAGTTTCTTTTTGGGCAAGGGTGTTAAATACATGACCAAGAAAAAATAGTTTGCTTGGTTTAATCCTTTGTTTCTCTCTGTTTTTATATCGTCCTAAATTCATATATTGGAGAAAGGGACTTGCCTACCCGCATTGCCTCTCTTTCTATCAGTGTTATCTTTTTATGAAATACTAAACCTTCTATTATATTCGCAATGGCAGAAACAAAAACCATCAAACAGAAACAATACTTTGTTTTTTTTAGGGTGACTTAAACTAACTTGACAATCATTATTAAAATAAAACTTTATGAATTTACAAGAACAAATAAATGCAGACATTATAACTGCAATGAAAGCAAGAAACGAAATTGAGCTTCGGACACTTAGGGCTTTGAAAGCAGCACTTTTGCTTGCCTCGTCAGAAGCGGGTGCTAGCGAAAAAATTGCGGATGAACAATCTATTAAAATATTTCAAAAACTTGCAAAACAAAGGAAAGAGTCTTTTGATATTTTTATGCAAAATGGAAGAAAGGAATTGGCCGATAAAGAGAAAGAAGAAATAGATGTAATAGAAAAATATCTTCCGAAACAAATGGGCGAAGATGAAATAAAACTTGCTCTTCTGGGAGTTATATCAGATTCTGGGGCAACATCGGCTGCCGAATTTGGAAAGGTAATGCCCTTGGCAATGAAAGCTTTAGCAGGAAAAGCAGACGGAAAAATAATTTCAAGCATTTTAAAAGAATTATTAGCATAATTGTAAATGGACATAATAGAAGAAGAAAGAATAAAAAGGGCTTTTCAAAAGAAAGACTGGCCAGAAATAAAAGTATCAGATAGTTGGGCTACTTTTAAAATAATGGCCGAGTTTGTTGAAGGTTTTGAGAAAATGAGCAAAATAGGACCCTGTGTTTCTATTTTTGGATCGGCTAGAACCAAGGCAGACACCAAATACTATGACTTGGCAGTAGAAGTAGCCCAAAAACTTGTAAGGGCTGGTTTTGGAGTAATTACGGGTGGTGGACCTGGAATTATGGAAGCTGGTAATAAAGGCGCTTTTGAAGCGGGTGGAAAATCAGTAGGATTGAACATAGAACTTCCTTTTGAGCAATTTCACAATAGGTATATCGACAGAGATAAAAACATAAATTTTGATTATTTCTTTGTGCGTAAAGTAATGTTTGTTAAGTATGCACAAGCGTTTATTGCCATGCCTGGGGGATTTGGCACAATGGACGAACTGTTTGAGTCTTTAACTTTAATACAAACCCATAAGGTAGCTCACTTTCCGGTGGTGTTAGTAGGAAGCGAGTATTGGGGAGGCTTGCTTGATTGGATTAAAAAAACTATGTGCGATCAATACCACAATTTAAATCCCGAAGATGTAGCATTAATTAAATTGGTAGATACGGCTGATGATGCTGTAAATTATATTCTAGATTATTATGCTGATATGAGCATAAGTCCAAACTTCTAAAACAAATTTAACTGGCCCTTTTCGGGCCTTTTAAATTTAGTAAAATCGTATTCTGGAACTAATCTTCCGCTCATATACTTTCTTTTGGCTTGTGCTATCATTTGATGGATAGCAATGGCAATATTTCCCTCTCCCCTCATACGTCTTCCAAAAGTGCTATCGCTTACTTTGCCTCCGTGTAGGCTTTCAACTTGATCAATTATTTTGTGATGGCTATCGGGATAGTTTTTTAGCAACCAATCATTAAATATTTCTTTAATAGCACCATTTAATCTAAGAACGGTATAACCACAAAACAATGCCCCATGCTCTGCTGCGGCTTTAATTACCAGGGGCGTATCATAGTTGTTTAGTCCTGGAATAATAGGCCCGGCCATTATGCCACAAGGAATGCCTAGTTTCGATAGTTTTTCAAGTGCTTGCAAGCGGCTTTTATATGTTGCCGTTCGGGGTTCTAGTTT
>CAIVPY010000578.1 GCA_903907885.1 uncultured Bacteroidota bacterium | reverse complement strand
TGCCAATTGATAGTTTCTTCGATTGGTGTGGATTGACATTGAGGAGCGAATATAAAGAAATTGAAACTGATAAGTTTTTTGCGCTTACAGGATTGCTTTTTGAAGATGATATTACCTTAGAGTTGGATGAAAAAGAGCCAGACAGAAAGCTCATTAAAACCAGTCAAATGACATTACGTGTACCAAAAATTAAGATATTGAAATATGGAATTTCCTAGATACCACAAAGACATCGTAAGCGATTTAATGGGCGGTAAGTTTATTCTTGCCAGTGACCCCAAGTTTGTTTCTCTGAAAGAGAGTGAAGATTTTTATGCCAAGTTTTTCAGAGAAAGTTTTGCCTACGAACTTGAGATAAAAACTGATTTTGCCTATATCCTATCGTACGAAACAGGTGAGCAATTGAGCCGTGATATTTGTCTTTTCTTTGCTATTCTTAGCTTTGAGCTAGACAAAGATGGAAAGAATTTTTTGGAAGAAATTCAATATGCTGAATTTGAAATGGATAAAATTGACGAGTATTTTCAAAATTCGTCTTATGCTGAATTGATATTGAATAACAACCAAATGAAAGACAGTTTTAGCAGAAAGCAATTCTTTACTACCTTGAATCGTAGGAATATCATAGAGAAAACGGCAGAGAACAAATTTACATTTACGCAAGCATACAAAGTTTTTGTTGATTTTGCAGCAGACTTTGCGAAAGGTAAACTGATTGTTGCTTGAGTTGATTAATCTATATTATTTAGTGTTGGATATTATTACATTTTGGTAGTACCTTGTTTAAAATGTCTGTCTTGAGATAATTGTTTTTAGTATTCGGTTGCCAATTGAAATAGTCTATTTTCTTTACAGTAAATATTTTTGTTGGGTCAGAATGAAAAAGTTTTTTGGTAAAATTGTATTCCAAATTTTTCAGATTGTCAATTTCACAAGGTGAAAGTATTTGTTGTTTTGCTAAAGAGCCTAAACTGTCAATGGCTGATGGTTTTATTCCTTTGTTTAAAGAAACTGAAACAGTTTGATTGTTATCAATTCTTTGTATAATATAAACTCCACTAAATGCAGTGTCTACATAAAAAGTATTAAATTGATATCGTCCACCAGTAAGGTATATTGCAACATCTGTCAAGCAAGGCGAAGGCATACTTACAATTCTTAAATTTGTTCTGTCGATAGGCTGATTCGGATATAATTCGTTTAGTGCTTGTTGCATTGCCAAAACACCAACTACCAAACCATCACACAAATGGCCGTGAAATTTTTCAATATCTTTGAGTGAAATAGTTTGTTGGTGGGTTAATCTTCCTTTTGAAAAATCGGTATCAAGAGTAGTAAACGAAATGTGTTTGCTATAATTACATGCCGAAAGAAAAAAAACTATAACAATTAGGGAGTATCTCATAATACTTTTAAATAAATTAAAATATAGTACATACCAGTTATTACAAAAAGTAAACCTGCCATAACTCTCATTACCTTTTCTGTTTTGGTAATAGCATTAAAATAGATACCGACTTTTTGTATACTAAATGCAATTATGAAAGTAAAAAACAAAACCAATGAACCTGCACCAATCGCGTAAAAAAAAGGCAAAGAAAATCCGATACTACTTTTAATACTCATTGGAATTAAAATCCCAAAATACATTGCACCACTATAAGGGCAAAATGCCATTGCAAATAATGCCCCTAACAGGAATGAACCTAATAAACCCTTGTCTTTAAATTTATCTTGTAGTTTTTCAGTAAAATTGGATTTACCAAGAAAATTGAGTTTAATAAAATTCAACATTATCAAACCAATGATTAGCATTATTGGACCAACAAATTTTTCGCCATTGCCCTGAAAAAATTTAGCAACGTGGAATTTACTTGCACCAAGAATTATAATTAATGCGATAGTAGTATAAGACAATGCAAGCCCTAATGTATAAAGCAAACCACTTAACAGCACTTTTCTTTTGCCTGATAAGGTTTTGGAAATATATGCCATAGCCGTTATATTGGTAGCTAAAGGGCAAGGACTGATAGCCGTCAATAAACCTAAAAGCAATGCACCCAAAATGGGCATATTGGCATTGTTAAATAAATGCTTTACTGTTTCCATTATTTTAAAGCCGTTGTTATTTTAGATTTCAATTCGGGCATAAAAACATTAGCATCATTGGCTTTGTCAAAAGCAAAATCACTCCAGTCGATAATATTATCTTTTCCGTTTACTACTTTGTTGATCATTAATGCTGTGCCAGTAGCTTGAAATTTTTCGGCTAACTTTTCATTTTTAGCATCATCTACATCTATAACTTGATAAACGATTTTGCCAGACTTTAATTCTTCTTCAAAATAATTATCCAATGTAGCTTTGGTATTTGCTTTCATGTTTTTACACGTTTCGCACTGGCGAGTACCATGAAAAGCATACACTTCTAATCTGTTTTTGGAATTACCATTTATAATTGAATCAGATTTTGTAATTGATTTTTTCCCTTGGTTAATTGTGCTTGAATTGTTGCAAGAGACAAATAAGAATATAAAAGAAATAGTGAGTAGTAAAAATAATTTATTCATTGTTTAAGTTAATAAAATCCAATTAAAAAGGTAACCTGACAAAATCATAAAAAATGTAATTGTGCCAAAGTAAATAGCAATGAGTTTCCAGTTCATTACTTTTTTTAGGAGCATAGCTTCAGGTAATGATAAGCCAATTACACCCATCATAAAAGCAATGGCTGTACCTAATGGAACACCTTTTGCTACCAAGACTTGTACCACAGGAATAACTCCTGCTGCATTGCTATACATTGGCACACCCATAATTACAGCTAAAGGCACTGCGTACCATTGTCCTTTGTTTATGTATTGTTCAAAAAATCCTGTTGGTAAAAATCCGTGCATTAAACCACCAATAGCAATACCTATAATGATATAAAACGAAACGCCTTTTACAACATTGAATGCTTCTTTTAATATCGTAGGGAATCGTTGCAATAAGGTTAAATTTTCATTTTGTAATTCTTCTTCAGTTTGTGCATTGGTGATTATATTTTGAACCCAAGGTGACAATTGTTTTTCTAATTTTAGTCTACCCAATACAAAACCACCAATGATACCTAATACTATTCCAGTAGTCATGTAAATTCCAGTTACTTTGAAACCGAATGAGCCAGCAAAAATGGCTATTGCAACTTCGTTTACCAATGGGGCTGTAATGAGATAAGTAAATGTAATTCCAAGAGGAATGCCACCTTTTACAAAACCTATAAATAAAGGAACAGACGAGCAAGAACAAAAAGGTGTTATAACGCCAAATATGGAGGAGAACAAATATTCTAAACCATACATTCGATGACGACTCAAAAAATTACGAACTTTGTCAACTGGGAAATATGAATTTACAATTCCCATTATCGTAGTTATCACAAAAAGCAATAAAGCAATTTTTAATGTATCGAATACAAAGAAATTTAAAGCATCACCAATTTTGGTGTGTTGTTTAATTGAGAAAACAAAATAAATCAGCCAATCTGCAAAATGTTGTAACCAGTCGAACATAATTTTATTTTATTTGTGAAAATATCCACCACATTTCTTGTGCTATTTCTAAACTTCTTTCCTTGTATTTTTCGGTTTGTAAATCTGAGCTGTCAAAAGCTTTTGGGTCGTCATATTTTATAGGAAATCTGGCCTCTGCTCCAAATACTAATGGACAACCTTCGTCAGCATTATTGCAAGTCATTATTGCACCAAACTTATTTTTGGGATTAAATTCGTTGTTGTAGGTTTTAGAAAAACAGATAATTGGATTTTCATTTTGATCATACTTTACAGCATAAACAGGATTGTCTGTGTCGCTTAATTTTTGTATTAAAAAACCTTGATTGGTTAATGTTTCAGCCACTTTCGGAAACATTGCTGTTGCTTCTGTACCACCTGAATAACAAAAAATATTATTAATATCAAAATGAAATGCCATTGTTTGAGCCCAAATCTGTGACAAATGGCTTCTACGTGAATTATGTGTGCAAATGAAATTTAAACGGATAGTGTCGTTGTTTTCTTTTTTGGATTGAATGTAATCAACCAAAGATTGCAAAACTTCCTTACGTTCTGCTGAAATATTTAATACTGAAAATAGTTCTGTATTATTTATGATTTCTTGAAACATTATTTGTAATATTTTGATTTTAAAAATAAACTGGCTTTTACTAATAGAATTAAAACTGGCACTTCTACCAAGGGGCCAATAACGCCAACAAATGCTTGTGCTGAATGAATACCAAATACAGCAATCGCAACTGCAATAGCTAATTCAAAATTGTTGCCTGTGGCTGTAAAAGATATAGAAGCGTTTTTATCATAAGGCACTTTCATTGATTTATTAATGAAAAAACTTACGAAGAACATTAGTATAAAATAGATTACTAATGGAACTGCCACTTTTAATACATCCATTGGTAATTCTAAAATTTTATCACCTTTTAAACTGAACATTAAGACAATTGTAAAAAGTAAAGCGTATAAGGTAAT
>CAIVPY010000577.1 GCA_903907885.1 uncultured Bacteroidota bacterium | reverse complement strand
TAATGCACCAACTATTGTAAGCCCAAATGCCTCATCAAGTGCTATCAATAACATGGCAATAGGAAATCACTTTATTCAATGGAAAGTGAGCAATGGGAAATGTGCTGCAAATATAGATACTGCGTTAATAAATGTTATTGCAATTCCAAATGTTGAGGCTGGCAATAATTTTTCTATTTGCCAAAATTCTGGCTCAATTCAACTATCGGGATATAGTCCTACTATTGGTGGCACATGGAGTGGAATTGGAGTTAGTGCTGGAGGTCTTTTTAATCCAACTATTTCTGGAGCTGGCTCGTTTTATCTAAAATATTCATACACAGCTGGCACAGGCTGTCAAGGTATAGACTCATTGCTAGTAACCGTTAATCCTCGACCTAATGGAGATTTTAGTTTAGCTTCGCAAATATGTCCGAATAATACATTAACCCTTACATCTACATCCAATAGTGCTGCAACAGTAAATGGTTATGCTTGGACAATTAGTAATAATGGCGGTTTGACTAATAATATATTAAGTAGCACGAATACTCCAAACACAACAGTAAGTTTTCCTGAAAACAAATCAAATACTGATATTACTTATACAATAAAATTAATCACCCTTACAAACTTTGGATGTATTGATAGTATAACACATCCTATTGTTTTATTAAGAAGACCATTGGCTCAATTTACAACGGTTAGTAATATTAACTGTGGACCTGCATTGTATTCTATGACCAATGGAACAACTAATATTCCAAATGCAAATTTAACTTATTTGTGGAGCGCCACTCCAAACACTAATGTATTAATAAATACAACGGCTATTCGTCAACCACAAATTACTCTGCCAATAAATACAACTAATGCTGCCATACCCTATAATATTAAACTTATAGAAACACGTAATGATGGAACACTATCATGTAGTGATACTGCAAACAATATATTAACTGTTTATCCTAAACCTCTTACATCATTTAGTGCATTACCTAATGATAGTGGATGTTCGCCATTGCAAGTTAATTTTAGCAATACATCAAATCCACAAAATGCAGAAGCAATTAATAGTATGTCATTTCTATGGGATTTCGGAATATTGGGAACTGATACTGCACAAAATCCTCAAAAAACATTTACAAATACAGGTGTTGTTGATAATGTTACAAATGTGAAATTAGTAGGAACAACAGTTTGGGGTTGCAAAGATTCGTTAACTAAAATAATTAAAGTTTATCCATTTCCTAAAGCAGATTTTGTATCAACAATTTATTCATCATGTGCACCATTTGTAATTAATAATAGTATTGTTACTCTTACTCAATATCCAATTGCAAATGACTTGTATACTTGGCAAATCTTAGACAAATTAGGTGCAATTATAAGTAGTTCAACAGGTACAAGTATTCCTGTCTTTACTATCAATACACCAAACGAAACTGTTTATTACCGATTAATTACAAGTCATACTCGTGGTTGTAAACCCGATACTTTAACAAAAATGTTTATTACCATAGCCAATCCCACTCCTAACTTTAGCATGATTGATTCAATTGGTTGTACGCCTTTAACTGTAAATTTCACCAATACCTCAACTGTTGGAGTTAGTAGTGCATGGACAATGAGTAATGGTGCAATTCCAGCAATCACCAATCCTTTCAATATTGTGTTTAATAATTTATCAAACACAAGCGATGCCACTTACACTGCTAAATTAGTTATTACAGCTGGTTCAGGTTGCAAGGATTCCATCACAAAAAACATTACAGTTTATCCTAAACCCAAAGCAAGCTATACATTGGCTACAAATGCCTGTTCTCAAAGTTCATTAAGCCCAATAAACAATAGTGTATTTAAAACAGGTATTGTTAAATACGGATGGAAAATAATTGAAAATACTGCAACGACAGTTAATGATACAACATTACCCAATCCATTATTTACTTTTATTAATAACCAAGGAGCAAGTGATAGCATTTTTAATTTTAGATTGAGGGTAACATCTGTTGATGGTTGTATTCATGAAACAACCCAAACAATTACTATTTACAGAAGACCACGTGCAAATTTTAGTGTCCCAACCACCTATTGTGGTCCTACAAATATTAACATATCGGATTCTACTAATAATGTATCTTCAACATGGCTATGGAGTAGTAATCCACTTTTAAGCTTTACAACAACTACAAGTAAAAACCCAATAGTAAATTTTCCTTTAAATTCAACTAACGATTCAATAAATTATAGAATACTTTTAACTGCTACAAGAACGGGTACAACTTGTGTTGATACTACAAGTAGATTGATAACCATTTACCCTAAACCATCGGCTTCTTTTACTACCATTACTAAAGATAGTTGCGGACCTAGATTGGTAAATTTTACCAATACTTCTGATGCTAAAAATAATGAATCATTAGGCAGCATGTCGTATTTGTGGACTTTTTTAAATACCGACATTTCTACTACAAATGCTGCTGGTACTTTTGTTAACAGCCAAATAAATGATAGTATTTACAACGTACGCTTAATTGCAACT
>CAIVPY010000576.1 GCA_903907885.1 uncultured Bacteroidota bacterium | reverse complement strand
CTTTGGGCATTGTAAACAACGTGCATACCCCCCTATTTAATATAGACGAACAAGCTATTGAAATAGGAATGGGAATAATGGCTTGGCTAGGGGCTACTATTCAAGGATAATACCTAACGCTTTGTAAAACAACTTATAATACTCCTTCTCATGGCAAGGAGTATTGCCCTGTTTCGCTTATAAATTACACTAAGACCGTTTCAAGGTTAAAAAATCATAACATATTATTAATCAATTAATTGAATTAGTTTTAGTATATTTAGTCATGGAAAAAAACACCTTACAATTAAGTTTTTCAAGTATATCTGTACAAAGCCGCCGTACAAAGAGCGAATTTTTTGATCAAATAAAAGAGCTGCTAGATTGGAAATTGATAGAAAAAGAAATAAGGAAACCCGTTGTGCATTTAGAAAAAGAAAGAAAAACAAGTTGTTTAATCAATCAAATATTCGTATATTTAATTGATTATCAATATATTAAATCCATGAATAGCCTTGTTCAGAACTACGAAATAATTTTAAAAGAATTGACAAAAAATTGCCATCACATTGAATCTTTCAAACAAGTTAGAGCTCCTAAGCTTTCTAATTTGGAACTTGTTGCGCTGAATATCACGGCAGAGTATATGTCTATAAACTCTGAATTACAGTTATTTAGATGCATTTTTGGAACATATTTGGAGGCGAAAATTGAAAGAAGTGTCTACAACAAAAGGAAGAGAAAACTTTTTTCTTACATCAACAAAATAAGAGAAAATTTAAGTCATAAATTTTCAGAATTCACAGATGTTTTTATTGTGGATTCTACGCCTATACCTATCTGTAAAATTAGCAGGGCTAAGCGTTCTGAAATTTGTTCAACTGATGAAATTCATCCTAATTTTGGCTATTGTGCAGCACAAAAAACTGGGTATTATGGCTATAAATTGCATGTGGTTTGTGATAAAAATGGAGTGTTTCATTCTTTTGATTTTACCCCCGCTAATGTGCATGATGTAAACTATTTAAAGGATGTGAAACATAATCTTGAAAACTGTTTTTTAATAGGGGATAGAGGCTATATAAGTGCTGATTATCAATCGGATTTGTTCACTCATTCTACTATTAAATTGTCTGTTCCTATGAGAAAAAATCAACATGATTTTGTGCCTTTTTTATGGGAAAAATCTAAAACTAGAAAACGAATTGAGACGGCTTTTTCTCAACTTTGCAACCAATTTTCTTTCAATATCAATTTTGCAAAAACTTTTCAAGGGCTAGCTACTAGAATCTTGTCTAAAATTACTTCCTTTACCATGATTCAATACCTTAATTTCTTTGTCTTTAATAGACCTCTCAACAAAATAAAAGTCAATTTATCCTAAATGCACAACAGGTATAAGGAAGTATTACACGAAAGGAATAAGCGTAAGTGGTCGCCGCAGTTACAGTGGGTTATTGCTATTTAAAATAAGCTTATTACAAACTTGGTATGGCTTAAGCGACTACGAAGTAGAAGAACAGCTTTATGACAGCTTAAGTTTTATGAAATTTACAGG
>CAIVPY010000575.1 GCA_903907885.1 uncultured Bacteroidota bacterium | reverse complement strand
TTCCCCTCCTTTGGAGGGGTTAGGGGTGGTTGTTCTTCCCCGCACTGGCTGTAAAAAAAGCGACTCTTTCGAGTCGCTTTTTTTGTATAGTAACCTAAGCCTAAGCAGTAGGCGGTGTTTTAGGTTTTGGGCTGCGCTTAGGCACACTTTCGTTGTATTTTGTGGTCAGTTCGTCCATTTGGTTCATAATGGTTTTATATTCTACCTTATCAAAAGCGGAGTAATACGAAGCCGTTTTTTCCATCAACAAATCAAATATAGGGTAGATTTCAGTTCTGGCATCTCTTAGGTTTTGGTCGGGTTGGTTTGCCAAATCGGTATTGCGCAGCAAATACATCCTGTTAAATTCAATATTGGCTTGCTTCAACTCGGCCACCCAAGGCGTAAGGTCTAATAATGCTACAGCGGATACCACAGCTCCATCGGTTTCCATATCGCTTAGCACCCCATTTAGGGCAGTGGTTTCGGCCAAATAATTCATCCTATAAATTGAACTACCATATTTGTCGATATGGGTGGTAATCAATTTGCCGGCCTGCGCCTTGTCTATCTCAAAATAACTGCCATATCCATCAGCAATTTTTCTAATACCCACAATGGCACGGTCTCGTCTTTCGTCAAGACTTTCTATGGTTTCGGTATTCTCGTTTTTCTTAGCTATTTCAAATAACTCTTCCAACAAGGCATTGCGTGTTTCTAATTGGTTCACAAATCCGTCCAATTTCAATGCTTTTAAGTCAAATACTTTGTAAATGCTAACAGTGTCTTTCAAGTATTGAATACACTCTTTGTTGCGGTAATCTTTAATTTTAGATGGTATCATATTTTTGTTTTTTTAGTATAACAAATGAAACAAAAAAAAATTGAACAAAAAAAATGCGCGCGCCATGTGATGAGCAAAACTTTTGCTTGGTATTAGCTGCTGCAAAGTGCATTAGCTAATACCACAGATGGAATTCTCTGCTGCAATCTGCAGCAACAAATACCACATATGGAATTCTTTGCTGCATGGTGCAGGAACAAATACCACGTATGGAATTTGCTGCCGCATGGTGCAGCAACAAAAACCGCAGATGGTATTCTTTGCTGCATGGTGCAGGAAGAAAAACCGCAGACGGAATTCTCTGCTGCATGGTGCAACAACAAATAGGCCTCGATGGATACCATGAAAACCAGAAAAACTGATAAAAAACAGAAAATTTTGGTGCTGTTGGATTCCTCGCTTTTTTTGAAAATAAGAAATGTTGGCAACAAATTTCCCACATCACATAAAACAACAACAATTTTGACTATATTTAAACTTCATATTTAGACAGAAATAATGGCAATAATAAATAGAGAAATGCGTGAAAACGCAGAGGCTTTTATACTTCGATGGCGTGGAACAAAGGCTGAAAGAGCGGAAGCACAAACTTTCACAAACGAATTTTTTCAAATCTTCGGACTTGACAGAAAAAATTTGGCACAATTTGAAAAGCCCATTCAAAAGAAAGACGAAACTGGAACTGGTTTTGCTGACTTATTTTGGTCGGGTAAATTAATTATTGAGTCAAAATCTGCTCACTTAGACAATCCTAAACACTGGGAGAAAACACTTATACAAGCGGAGGAGTATATTGAAAATTTACTTGAACATCAGCGACCACAGTTCATTATGCTGATGAATTTTAAACGAATAAAAAAATATGAAGTATTAGTAAGTAAGACAAACAAGGTAAAAATAAACTACCTTGTTGAAGTCCCTTTAGAACAACTTGCAACAAAATTAGACGAATTTACTTTTTTCATTGAGTTTGCCAATCGTTTGGAATCTGACGAAGAAAAGGCAAACCAAGAAGCAGCAAGACGAATTGCAAATGTGTATGATGCCATTGAAAGGAAGGGTTATAGCTCAACAGACATTTCAATTTTATTAGCACGAATTTTATTTTGTCTTTTTGCAGAAGACACAGGAATTTTTGATAAGAAACAATTTGAAAACTACATTCGCGAAAAGACAACTGGCAAAACTCTTGGCGACCATTTACTAGCATTATTTGAAACACTTAACACGCCAGTAAAATCAAGAAAAGCAACAAACAAAGATCTTAATAAATTCCCTTATGTAAATGGTGACTTATTTGACATCAAACTAAATAAAGTTCCACCAACAACCAATGCTTTAAGAGACGCATTGCTTGATTGCTGTGCTTATGATTGGTCTGACATATCACCTGTAATTTTTGGCTCATTATTTCAAGCTGTAATGAACAATGAAGAAAGAAGAACCTTAGGAGCTCATTACACTTCCGAGAAAAATATTTTAAGAGTTGTTCGTCCTTTATTTCTTGACAAATTGCAAGAAGAGTTTGATGCTATAAAATCAAGTCAAAAATCTTTAGAAAATTTTAGAAAGCAACTTAACGAACTTACTTTTTTAGACCCCGCTTGTGGCTGTGGTAATTTCCTTGTTGTTACATACCGAGAATTAAGATTACTAGATATAGAAATAATTAGAAAAAAATATAAAAGAGGAGTGCAGCTTATTACTGATTCAAGCGTTTTAAGCAATGTGCCTTTAAGTAATTTTTATGGCTATGAGATAGACCCAACATCTGCTATGATTGCAGAAGTTGCTATGTGGTTAACACAGCATCAAATGAATATGCGTTTGGAGAGTGAATTTGGAAAAGCTGTTCCAACAATACCTTTGCACGAAGCAGCAATTATAAAAAATGAAAATTCACTACACATAAATTGGGCAGCAAAACAAAAGTTTGTAAAAGGCAAAGGAGAAGCAGAAATTGTTTTTAATTATATTTTGGGTAACCCGCCTTTTGTTGGCAAACAATATCAAACAGAAGAACAGAAAAAAGATATTGCTAAAATTTTTAACGGTGTAAACGGCTCTGGTGTTTTAGATTATGTTGCTTGCTGGTATATAAAATCAGCAGAATATATGAAAAAGCATACAACTACAAGGACTGCATTAGTAAGCACAAATAGTATTGCACAAGGAGAGCAAACTGGTATTTTGTGGAACGAGTTATTTAAGAACTACAAAGTAAAAATTCAGTTTGCACACCAAACTTTTAAATGGCACAATGAAGCAGAAGGAGTGGCAGCTGTCCATTGTGTTGTAATTGGGTTTGGCAAGGAAAATATTAAGGAGAAATTTGTGTTTGAATACAGTAATATAAAAGGTGAACCAACAAAATCAAAAGTTAGAAACATCAACCCATACCTTGTTCAAGGAAATGATACTACAATTTTAAAAAGAAGAACTCCAATATGCAGCGTTCCAGAAATATCTTTTGGAAGTATGCCAAATGATGGCGGCCACTTGCTCTTAGCAGATGAAGAAAAGAGAGAACTTATTAAAGCAGAGCCAGCAGCAAAAAAATGGATACGAAAGCTTATCAGTTCACATGAATATCTTAATGGTAAAACAAGATGGTGCCTTTGGTTAATAGGAATTCAACCAACGGAATTAAAAAAACTGAGCTTAGTTTATAAAAGAGTTCAAGAAGTGAAAAAGCATCGTGAAAAAAGCGACCGTACTGCAACCAATAAATTAGCTGCTACACCTTACTTATTCGGTGAAATTAGACAGCCTAATTCAGATTATATTTTTGTTCCTTTGACCAGTTCTGAAAATCGTTATTATATTCCTTTCGATTTTATTGATAAGAAATCCGTAGCTAATAATTCTTGCAGTTTAATACATAATGCCTCATTATATAATTTTGGAGTATTAACTTCAGCTATGCATATGACATGGGTAAGATATGTTTGCGGACGTTTGAAAAGTGATTACAGATACAGTAATGAAATTGTTTACAATAATTTCCCGTGGCCGAGCGGAATTCCTAAAAAGAAAAAAGAGGTTATTGAAAAAGCAGCTCAACAAATTTTAGATATAAGACAGACATATATTGTAAAGGGAAGTTCGTTAGCTGACTTATACAACCCCTCATTAATGCCAAACGACCTTTTAAAAGCACACCAGCAACTTGACAAGTTAGTTGACAAAAGTTATCGAGACACTCCTTTTACCACAGAGCCCAAACGAATTGAATTTTTATTTGAATTATACGAAACTTATACATCAGGTATGTTTCCTGACGAATAAAATAGCTAAAACTTGTAGTAGGGTCAGCCTTTTAGCCATTGAATGGCAAAGACCAAGCAAACCAAATATTAACACCAATGGAGATACTTTAACATCAACCGTAACTGCCGCTCAATACCATTGGTATTTAAATGGTAATAACATTCCAAGTGCCAATGCCCAAAGTTATATAGCATCACAAGATGGTTTATACAGGGTGAAAGTAAGCAATAGCTTTGGCTGTTCAGATAGTTCATTGGATTATACCTTTGTAAAATCGGGCATAGTAGAAATGGGCAGAGATGACATAAAACTCTATCCAAACCCAACAAGTAGTTATGCCTTGTTGGAACTAGCCAATGAAGCTTCATGGCAGGTGCAAATAAGTGATGTAAGCGGAAAAAACTTACGAACCTACAAGCCATTCAAAGGCAAAGAACTGACAATACAAAAAGATGAGCTAAAAGCTGGGGCTTACTTGATACAAATCAAAAACACAGATAACAACAAATCATCTGTGATGAAATTGATAATAGAGTAACGGATTGATGCCTTGCAGGTGATGCACCTGCAAGGCATTTAGTAAGTGCGAAAATTGATTCGCCACCACTAATACAAAAATCATCTCTATTTTGTAGTATTTGGCATAATTTTGGTTAATATTTGTTGTCATGAAAACCATAAAACTTCTTTTTTTAGCCATACTCATACCTTTTATATCCAAAGCCGATTCGTTTGATGATGTTATTGGGTTTATGAAATCATCTAATTCATCAAGCATTTCGAAAATGATGAATACCAATGTAGAATTGACCTTGATAGAAAATGAAGGTATGTATAGCCGTCAGCAAGCCGAGATGATGATAAAGAATTTTTTCAACCAAAACCCCGCCAAATCTATAGTTATTCAACACAGAGGTGCTGCCGCCCAAGGAGCTAAATATGCCATAGCCGTTTACGAATCGAATGGAATGAAATATCGTGTTTATATTTTTATGAAAGATGCGGGAAATGGATTGCTTATCCACGAATTAAGGTTCGAGAAAGAATAACCCAACTCGATAATTATCCCCTCTCTTTCCAAAAAAACATTTATTTTGCTGCATGTTTAAACCATTGTTTAGTAATCCCGACATTCTTGAATTAATAGATATTGCCATCAGAGAAGATATTGGTGATGGCGACCATACTTCGTTAGCTTGCATCGACAATGACATTGTTAAAGAAGCTTATTGCGTTGCCAAACAAGATGGTGTGATTGCAGGAATAGAATTAGCAGCCTTTATTTTTAATAAAATAGATAGCAAATTGGTTTTCAACCCACATCTAAAAGATGGTGATGCTATTAAATTTGGCGACATTATATTTCACGTAAAAGGCAGTCCCCAAAGCATATTAACTGCCGAAAGATTGGTTTTAAACTTTATGCAACGCTTGAGCGGAATTGCTACCCAAAGCAAAGAAATTAGCACTTTACTTTCGGGCTACCATACCAAAGTTTTAGACACTCGTAAAACAACTCCAGGCTTAAGATTGCTTGAAAAATATGCTGTAAAACTGGGCGGATCAGAAAATCACAGAATAGGATTGTATGACATGATAATGATCAAAGACAATCACATTGATTTTGCTGGTGGTATTTCTGAAGCCATTTCAAGAACTAAAGAATACTTAGCAAAAAACAAGCTGGATTTAAAAATAGAAATAGAAACCAGAAGCCTTGATGAAGTGAAACAAGTTTTAGCCATTGGTGGCATTCACCGGATTATGTTGGATAATTTTGTACCGGAAATGATTGCCGAAGCAGTGAAACTTATTGATGGGAAATATGAAACAGAGGCTTCGGGTGGCATTACCCGCGAAACAATCACACAATTTGCAAAAGCAGGTGTTGATTATATTTCAATAGGTGCACTTACCCACTCTTCAAAAAGCATTGATTTAAGTTTAAGAGTAAGTATATAAATTATTAGGCTAATACCTTTATCTTTAACATAGCCTTTACCGCTTTGCTAATAGACTTAGCATCAAAACCACATTCTGCATATAATTCTGGCTGTTCACCATGCTCTATATAAGCGTCTGGCATACCCAATCTTTTTAACTCAGCAGTATAATTATGTTCAGCCATAAATTCAAGTATAGCACTACCAAAACCGCCCACTATCGTTCCGTCTTCAATGGTTAGTATTTTCTTGTATTTAGCAAAAATATCGTGAAGTAAACTTTCATCTAGTGGTTTTACAAAACGCATATCGTAATGACCAACATAAATTCCTTTTTCTTTAAGAATTTCAATAGCCGATGCTGCTAAATTACCTGCTGTACCAAATGATAGGATAGCCAACTCCTCCCCTTCTGTAAGCATTCTTCCCTTACCTATTTCAATTTCAGCAAATGGTGTTTTCCATTCGGGCATTTGTCCATTACCACGAGGGTAACGAATGGAAAAAGGGCCTTCATTTTTATCCAATTGAGCTGTGTACATTAGGTTTCTAAGTTCCTCCTCGTTCATAGGAGCGCTTACCACCATATTGGGCACACAGCGCATAAATGGAATGTCAATCATACCATGATGCGTAGCTCCATCTGCACCTGCCAAACCTGCTCTATCCATGCAGAAAACTACATGTAATTTTTGCAAAGCTACATCATGCACCACTTGGTCGTAGGCACGCTGCATAAAACTTGAATAAATATTACAAAATGGAACCAAGCCTTGAGTTGCCAAACCTGCCGAAAAAGTAACTGCATGTTGTTCGGCAATACCTACATCAAATGAACGCTTTGGCATAGCTTTCATCATAATGTTCATGCTACTGCCAGAGGGCATTGCAGGGGTAATACCTACAATTTTATCATTCTTTTCGGCCAATTCAACCAAGGTATGTCCAAAAACATCTTGATATTTAGGAGGAAGTGGTTTTGATGGAATTGATTTATAGATTTCACCCGTAACTTTATCAAACAAACCAGGGGCATGCCATTTGGTTTGGTCTTTTTCAGCAGGGGCATAACCTTTACCTTTTACTGTTACAATATGTAATAATTTAGGACCCGGAATTTTCTTTAAATCATTAAAAATTTTTACCATGTGGTTTACATCGTGCCCATCAACAGGGCCGAAATAACGGAATCGCAAACTCTCAAACATATTGCTATGCTTAAGTAATCCGCTTTTCATGGTTGATTGTAGTTTAGAAATAATATCTTGTGAAACTTGTCCTACTTTATGAAGTCTATCTAATGCTTTCCAAACATCATCTTTAAATTTGTTGTAAGTAGGTGAGGTGGTAATATCTGTTAAATATTCT
>CAIVPY010000574.1 GCA_903907885.1 uncultured Bacteroidota bacterium | reverse complement strand
TGTTTGAATTGATTACAATAATTTGGTCATTGCTGTTAGGCTGAGAAGTGATGCTAACATCACTGCAAGTTTTGGCGATGTCTCCTCTTCCGCTACCACCCAAGGTGTAGGGGTAAGTAATAATTAAATCCATGCCATTATCTGCGCTTATAATTGCTGGGTTTGATGCCACAATTCTTATTCTGTAGCCACTGCCTGCAGGGGTATTGGCAGGTATGGTAGCAGATATAACACCTGCACTTGTACCTGCAAGCGTGCCTATATTGGTTGCACTTGCAAATGAGCCTGTGGCATTGGATAGCTGTGCCGTAAACACATTACTCGTATTAAAAGTACCTGCTTTGGTAAATGTAATACTAAGGCTTGCCGACAAGCTACCTGATGCTTGTATTGGATAGCCTGCATCATAACTTATAGTAGAAATGCCAATAGATATAGCCTTGGCCTCAAAGCTATAAAAGATACATGCCATAAATAAGGCGAAGATCACTATTTTGTATTGTAAGTAAAGGCTTTTCATATTCCTATTGTGCTGAACGAACGCCTCTGCCGCCCATTGTCTGAGACCTATAATAAACTGATTGATATATATATTCACGACTTGAGGTTTTTAAAGCCGTAAGATTATCACCCCAAGCTCCTCTTGGACCCGTTCCTGAGGCATCTGATGAAGATGCCCAGTCGTAATTAGTTTTGTCTCCTGAAGAATTTAATATACCGTCACCATGTGAACCAATGAAAGAAAGTCCATCCGAATTATACATCGTTATTGTATTCTCTGCAACATTTCCAGACATTTCCATAATACCATAAAAAGTACCTCCTGAGCTAACTCTGCCTGTATTGCTTGAATTACTACTAAATATTCCAACACGCAATGGAGTATTGCAACAAGAAATGTTACCAACGCCATTATTTATTGTATATCCAGTAGATATGCGTTCATTATTATGACCAGAACTATCCACATTTGATAATCTATTCATGGAATTTGTACCCCAAGCATATTCATCTAATATAGGAAGTAGAATACCTCTACAAGATTTTTCAAATTCTAATTCAGTCATTGGTCTTAATGCACTCCAATCCATATATGATGCTAAATCACCCCATGATAGATAATTCGCTGCAATCCATTCCCCATCTATTGATTCGTCATAAATATTATTTGAATTTAAATCACATCCAAAAACCGCAGAATTTCCCGATAAATTCCCTGCGATTTTAACCTCAATTCCGTTTCGATTAGTTGGTAATATTCCTGTTGTCAATGCCATATTACCAGAGATTAATATTGATTGTTCACATCTATTTGCCTGTTGCGGATAAGTTAATGTATTTAAAAAGTCTCGGTATTGCCCTTGTGTTAATTCATATTTCATAGTATAAAAAGCATTGTAACCATTAGGCCAATTCGGGCTACTTGGGGCAGTTTGCCCTGTTGGGTATCCACCTGCTTGTCCTCCTAAGCTGCCTGTTCCACTTGGGGCGGTGGTGGCATTTCCTGTATTTATTGTTGTTAAAGTATATTCTTGATTGAGAGTACCACCATCACCAACAGCAAAAGCACCCGTAGGCACATATACCATTTCAATGGCAAATACTTGCACATCCAATACGGCATTATCGGCTACACCTTGGCTGCCATAATTCCATCGTAGCTGCACGTTTTGGTAGTTTACATTGCCATTGCCATCTGCATTTTTGTAAATAAATACGCCAACTGCTGGGTTGCTTGTAATATTAAAAGCAGAAGAAGGTGTTACCAATCCTGCATCTATGGTGCTGCCAGTAGCGGCTGTGTGCCCTGTATTATGTAGGTTGCAGTGGTTCCAAGCGCCACCATTTACTCGGTATTTTACAAACACCCATGCAGCATCCCAGTTTAAGGCTGCACTGCGCCAAGAGTTTTCCCAAGCAAGGTTAAACTTAACCATAGAATAGTTAGCTGCATTGTTGGTTCCTGCGGTGGTGTTTTGCCCTGTAATGCTAATGTTAGCAACGCTAATGTTGTTGGCTTGTGTGTTTAATGTTTGTAGTAATACAAAACAGAAGAAAAGTAGTTTTGTAATAATTGAGGAATTGTTTTTCATAGTACTAAATATATTATGACACAATTGTAATTATTATAGTTGAATAAATATTAAATATTTTTATGAGAAATACCTATAAAATCAATCAAATTATTGTTCAAATTTTTTGTGGAAATTTGAATATTAGAAATTGGTTATTATAATAAATATAGGATTAATATCAAGATGCAAAAGCATTTGTAAGTAATATTAACAAAAAGAACCGTGGAAATTAAATTCCACGGTTCATTCCACGCTTTTTGTAACTTTCTTAAAATCAGACAATTACACTGCTAAACGTACCCGGAGCCGGGGTCGAACCGGCACGAGGGTGAGCTCACTGGTGTTTGAGACCAGCGCGTCTACCAATTCCGCCATCCGGGCATTTCATTAATCGGGTGCAAATATAATTTTTATGTTAACATCAGCAAGTGCAAATTCAATATTTTCAACTTAATTAAAGAGTATTGTACATTTCGTTTGTTAAAAATAGAAGTCAATACATAACTATCAGTCAACTATAAAAATAAAAAAAGACCATAGAACTAAATTCTATGGTCTTATATGTTTCAAATAAATGATTAGAATCTGTATCCTAAACGAACACCACCAGTAGTAACACCAAACATATCAAAGGTGCTACCACCTAATGTTTTTTTCTCGGTAGCTTTTACTCCACCTGCAGTTGAGTTTTCAGTACCATCACCATTCGATGTCATGTTAAATAAACCTAAGCCCATTTCACCTCCTACAAAAATACCATCGGTAATGTAGTAATCAGCACCCATAATTAATCCTAAACCTAATCCTAATTTTGTACCATTATCTTTTTTGTAAGAATCTCCACCGTTTACAGTAGCAGCACTAACTGCTGATGAACCAGCATTTGATACTTCAGTAGTAGCAGCAGTAGAATAGTTGATTAATAATTGAGCACCTACGAATGGAGATAACTTGCTTGTTCCTTCAAAATGTTTTTCGATACCAGGAGCTAACATTAAATTAAAACCGCTGTTTGTTTTAATTTCAGCAGTAGTGGTACCAGTAGTGTTGCTCACTTTGTCTGTTGATGAAGTAGAACCTAATCCTAAACGTACTCTTACAGCCATATCATCGGCTATGAAATAACGTAAGCGTAACTCACCAGGCAAGTTGTAACTAATTGCAGAAGTACCTGTTTGAAAATTCAATACTACTTCAGCAGTTTTTGAACCAGCTGTTGGTTTTTGAGCGAAAGCAAAAGTTCCTACAAATGCTAACGCAACTGATAATAAAGTTTTTTTCATGTTTTATTTTTTTGATTAAAAATGTAAATCAAATATATGTAAGTTCAAATCTCTGTCAAGACTTCAAAATCAGACACCTTTAAAAATTTTAGTTTATAACAACATAAAAACATTAAATGTCAACACAATACAATATTTTCAAGTGTGGGTAAAATATGAATCATTTATGGAATTATATCTTTTGAGTAAGTTCTCTTTAATAGTGTTTCCCACATTTGTTAAAATAAATACCTAGCTTCCATCCGCCCAATATGAATCATATCTGCATTGCCAGATTGACGGCCATCGTAGTTAATATTTAACTGTAGACTTTGTCCGATGCGCTGTTGCAAGCTCACATTCCATAATTGATTTTTGCCTACTATAAAACCTTGCAACATATCGTAAGCTAGGTTGCCAGAAGCTTCACCCGAATATTTTACTTCATAGTAACTATATCGAATACTCAGCACACCCACTTGTGTTATATTATATCTTGTTTCTGCCCCTAATTCATTAATATATCCCTTTTGTCCTCCAAAAACATCTTTATTAAAACCCTCAAAATAGCTATAATTTAAAGTCGTTCTAAAATTTGATGTGGGCTGATAAATCAATTTAGGTTTGAATTCATTATAGGCATAATCATAATTATTTGAGTTGAAAAACTGAGAGGATAGTGACCGATTTCCAAAATTTAGGTTGGTATTCACACTCCACTCTCTACTAAAATTCCACCGAAAATTGATGCCTTTCTCATTGCGCTCGCGCGATTCAATGCCATTGGTTAAATAGGAGCGGGTTTTATTGTCTTGGTAATTAATATCAAAACCAAAAACAGAATTACTTCGATTGAAAAACAAAGTATTTTTGACTAGCGAAGCCAAACTAATTAATGACGTATCCAAAGTATTGGCAAAAGGATTGATAAAATCAAAATTACCTGCTGCCAATGTTTTGCGGTCTATTTTCAATGCCGTTTGGTTATACCATAAGGCTATAAATTTTCGTATTCCTTGGGTATTGTTCCAAACAGCAGCAGGATTAATATTTAATGTTTGATTGAATTGATTTGTATTGGTGTGAATAAGCGTGGTAGTAGGTAAAAACACCCTAATATAATTGGCCAAATTCCTATCGGCAAAAGAGGCTATCACAAACTCATTTAGTTGTTTTTTTCCATCATCGTTAAAATCTTTCCACACATACAATCCCTGCCCCACAGACACTTCAAGGTATTGATAATCCCTTTTCAACTCATTTCCCGAACCCAATTGAAAATAGGTATTGGCAGTAAAAATACGTTTCAAAAAACCATAGTCATACTCAATACGGGTTAGCAAAGTTTGTTCTGGTTTCAGTTTGCTAAAAGCTGTGTCTTTTACCATAAACTCTCTGTAAATAAAATCAATATTTAGACGGTTAAAATTCTTTTGAATCCATTGCATAGATGTGCTAACATTCTTTCCTATTGTAGCCGACTTAAATTCATTAGCCAAAGGCGAATAATCCTCTCTTATTGTGTATGACAAACGTGTTTTGAAATGAGAAGAATCTGTGTTTCTTATAAAATAACTTTGTTGAATATACTGAAAACTGCCACTTAGTAATGAGTCATTAGTTTTAACAAAACGACTTTGTTCATTCTCAACTCCTGCTCCTAATTGAATTTTACCAAGTACTCTTGCATATTCTGCCTTATATCTGAGCATAGCGTTTTGAGGCAATTGCAGTGTATTTGTATTTATGGAAGTCCGCAACCATTCTCCATCTGCCTTTACAAAGTCATTATTATAGTTATAAACCACACTCATGCTTTGTTGAATACCTGTGTAAATTGCGGCTCTATTGTAGTAACCGAGTTGATAAGATAAGTTTATCATTTGGGGTTTGTATAATGAACTTTTTACATACATGATATGTTCTTGATAGCCTGTATCTGTTGTTCTTTGGTTGCTTAATTGTCTACTCCAAATCCTGTCAAACTCTACGTTTCTGTATCGTTCAACATACCTAAAATTCTTGTCTACAAATTCATATTGTACTTCGTTTTTCAATACAAACCCATCCTGCTTTTTCTGAAGTTCATTCAAATTTTCAAAAGCAAAACGCAATCCATATCCTACATTATTTTGTTTATCCTTTTGCGAAAACAAATTGCGGTCATAATTACTTTGAGCCAACTCCAATTTTACTTTATTGTTCTTATCCAATTTAACATCAATACCCATATTGAGCATCTGCATTTTGTTTGGTGCTACTAAAAGTGTTAAAGGTTCATAACTACCCTGTTTATTTCCACTAATTGGCTGTACCCAACTAAACACCCTACCATTAGCAGCATTGGCAGTTGGCAAATAATTACCCTTCCCCTCCCCTACATAAGTAAAATTGAGTTGATAGAAAATGGAATCATTATAAGCAGCATCTGTATAAACATAAATCCCATTAAAGCCAACGGTATCAATTTTTCGATACTGTATGCGACTATTGTTAAAGGTTTTGCTCGCAATTTCTGATGGAGCTAAGGCTTCATTCAATCTATTTCCTATAGAGGCAAGAAACAATTTATTACTGTCACTTAAACTTTGTTGGAAAGGTTGATTCTTGTCGTCTTGTTCGCTAAAATAATTTCCATATATGTGGTAATTATTTTGTTGATAAGCTAAACCGGTGGTAAAAACTGAACGTGCATAATTTCGGTCGCTATATTGAAATTCAACTATTATACGACTATATTGGGTAATGATTCGTTTGGGCATGAAAGTAACCGATCCTGTATTATAATCTATTACATAATCATTTTGCTCTCCCCTTGTTAGTTTTTGTCCATCTAAATATATTGCCTCTGTACCTGAAATCATGATGATAAATTGCTCTCCATTAATTCCAATTAATCTATAAGGACCTTGGTTTCCCTCAATACCATTGATTAAATTTCGAGCAAACCTTCCTCTTGACAAAGCTGCTTCAGCATTAACTTGCATTATGCCATGTTTACCTAAATTAATAGCACTCTGAATTTGAGCACCTCTAGATTTTTTATAGTAATTCATGAAATAACTGTCTTGAGGTCGTATCATTTCAAAATCACCTACCGTTAATTTATTATTATTTTTACTAAATTGAATAAAAACCTTATCAAAATCTTGCAATTGCTGGGTATTACCTTCTGGTTGAATAGGTTTATTCTCATCACTAATAGCAGCTAACACATCCACATCGTTGTTAATTTTTCCAGCTATTTGAAGGTTGAGATTGGAATTAAGAACTACATTTTGGTTATTTCCAAAATTCAAACCACGACTAATACTCCCATTCATTCTTAAACCATCTTGTTTAAAAAAATTGTCAGTGGAATTATATTGTGAATACAAGAATGGGTTTTGACTAATATTAAACTCAGGCTGAATAATAGAAATATCTTTATGAGATGATTTTTTCTTTAAATTAAGAACAATAACTTGATAGGAAATATGCAATATACTGCCTTTAGGAATTGACTTATTAACTAGGGTATTATTGAAGTAATTGAATGAGTAATCTACACCTTCAATATACTTTTTTTGATATAATGAAACAGAAAATGAGTGTTTTATAATGACAGAGGAGTCTAATATTACAGTGTCAGCCCAAAGCACAATAATACGTGTGCGCAGGCTTTGCGACTGCCCCAAAAAAGCCGCAAGCAACAACACCATAAATAAGCCAAAACCTTTTTGCCTCACAGTTGCAATATACAAGTACAATAAACGAAAAATAACAGAAAAGTATGTAGATGTTTTTTGAAATGTATATTTGATATAAAATTGATTGAGATGACTAAACAAAAAATAGTTGTACTTACTGGTGCTGGAATAAGTGCCGAAAGTGGTTTAAAAACATTTAGAGATAGCGATGGTTTATGGGAAGGATACAATATTGAAGAGGTGGCTACGCCCGAGGCCTGGCATAAAAACCCTTCATTGGTTCAACAATTTTATAATGAAAGACGAAAAGCTGTGATTGAAGCTGAACCTAATAAAGCACATATTTTATTGTCTGAATTGGAAAATAGTTATGACGTGCAGATCATTACCCAAAACATTGACAATTTGCATGAAAGAGCAGGCTCAACAAAAATATTGCACCTACATGGAGAGATTATCAAATCAAGGAGTAGTAGCAATCCCAATGATATTTACCCTATTAATGGGTGGGAATTAAAAATGGGAGAAATGTGTAAAGCTGGGTATCAACTTAGGCCTCATATAGTATGGTTTGGCGAATCAGTTCCAATGATTGATACTGCAACAAAAATGGTATCAGAAGCTGATGTATTTGTGATTGTAGGAACATCGCTACAAGTATATCCAGCAGCTGGATTGATTAGTTATGCTAAAACTAATATTCCCATATATGTAGTTGATCCAAAACCGCTATCAATAAATAATAAAAAAGTTCAATATATACAAGAAAAAGCTTTGGCTGGATTAGAAAAACTGGTAAATTCACTTAATGGCTAAAACTTAGGACATCTCATCCGTTTCGATTTATTATAGTCGAAAAAATTTATGTAAAGTGTAATAGCGTGATAAGTGAAACCGTCTGGTGGAATTGAATTTTTTCGATATAAATTTCCAGATATTTTGTTTGAATTTGTAGTAGAAAACGTGTTTTCAAAATAAATTGTAATAACATTATTAACCCTAAAACCAATATTGAAACCTGCAATCAATAAAGGTTCAATTAATTTATCTGGTATCGAAACGCCACTAAGAGTAAGATTATTACCATATCCAATTGATGAAAAAGGTATATTAAAAACATTAGTGGCAGTATAGTCATAGAATGCCGATTTAAATTTACACAAACCAATACCAGCAACAATATTAAAAGTGAACCTGTCATCTGTTAGTAAAATATTGTCATTTAAACTACGTTGTATATTAATTGAGTACTCTTCAATATCGGCACTCAATCCTAAGGCATCATTTGATTTAAAAGACCAAAGATTAGTGGTAAGATATCTAAATCCAATTTCATATTTATCATTAATTGATTTATAAACCTGTAAATTGTAACCTTTATTTAATTCACTCTTCCCATGTGTAGAAGTTGAAATAGTGCCATCCATTTGGTTACCCGTATATAAACTATACCCTACTCCTGCCCCAATGCGAAATCCTCCAATCTGGGCTGACAGAATGCAACCTGAAAAAAGTATCGCATACAATGTAAACCTAAATCTTAACATCTTATAGTTACTATTTGTGATACCTGTTTTGTGTTTAATTGAAATAAAATCTAAAATAAAGCAATTTATTAACCCTAAGCAGATTTTAAAATTCAATTCGAAACAATTCAAATTTACAACAATATAAATGGTAACAAAACAATTTTACCACATCTGTTGGCAATATTTGCTTCAATTGCAACGAGAAAGATTAAAATTTAGGACATTTTATCCTACTGGCAGAATGAAGTTTTGAATAATTAATATATACAGTTATACAATGATAAGTGTATCCGTCAGGGGGAATACTTGATTTTCGGAGTAAGTTACCCGACAATTTGTTAGAATTTGTTAATGATAAACTGTTTTCAAAATATATGCTAAAAATCGGACTTATTCTATATCCAATATTAAATCCCCCAATTAACAATGGTTGTAGCAACTTTTCGCTAATTACTCCTCCATTTAGAGTTTGAATATTCCCATATCCAATAGCAGTAAATGGTACTTGAAAAGCATTTTCTGGATTTACTATATCATAGAATGCTGAACGAAAATAACATAAGCCTAAACCAGCATGTAGGTTAAAAGTAAATCTACTACCATCCATTTTAATATTATTATTCAAACTTCTTTGATAAAGCAATGAAAATTCCTGCAATTCAGCATTTAGAGCCAATTCATTATTTGATTTAAAAGACCATAGGCTTGTGGTTAGATAACGAAATCCTAACTCATTATTTTCATCAAT
>CAIVPY010000573.1 GCA_903907885.1 uncultured Bacteroidota bacterium | reverse complement strand
GATTTAAATTTGCCATGAAAACCCTTACAGGTGGTCGCATTGGTATTGCTTCGCAAGCATTAGGAATAGCAAGTGGAGCATACGAGTTGGCATTGGCTTATTCAAAACAACGTAAAGCTTTTGGAAAAGAAATTATGCACCACCAAGCCATTCAATTTAAACTGGCCGATATGGCAACTGAAATAGAAGCAGCACGTTTGTTATGCTTAAAAGCAGCTTGGCTAAAAGACAATCATTTGGATTATGGCATGGCGAGTTCAATGGCAAAAGTATTTTCATCAGAAGTTGCTATGCGTACTACGGTTGAAGCTGTGCAAATTCATGGTGGATATGGTTTTGTGAAAGAATACCATGTAGAGCGTTTGATGCGTGATGCTAAAATTACCCAAATATACGAGGGAACTAGCGAAGTGCAACGCATTGTTATTTCGAGAGAAATATTGAAATAATAATAATTTTTAATACATATTTTAAGATGCCACCAATTATCCTTTGATAGTTGGTGGCGTTTTTTTGTAACGCCCTAATTATTGATTATTTTTTTGCTGAGTTCTGTTTTCTTTATTTTATAAAGTTTTTTGTACATTGTAGCCAAATTAAAAGGGTATGAAAATTAAAAATTGTTTACTCACCGTATTTTATGTTTTAATAGCATTTGTTTTTTCAACTTGCAAAAAAGACAACCTCAATTTTGATAAGTATAATGGATATACACTCAATCCAGAGTTTGGGATACCCATTGTGAATGCTACACTTGACATTAAAAACTTAATAAAAAACGATACTACCAATATTCATGTTGATGGTGATGGTTTAATAAGATTTGTTTATAGAAAGGATAGTTTAATAAGCTATAAGTTGAACGACTTATTTAAATTAGATAATCAATCAAACACTACATCTATAAATAAATCAATAGGCGAAATATCAATTGACGATGTGTCTAATTCAAAAAAAGTTACATTAGGTGAATTGTCTCAAGGATTTAGCCCTGCTGTTAAAGCTAATTTTAACGTCATCGACAACTCAAATAATATTTTTCCTGCTGTAAATGAAAATATTTCTACCTTAACTAGCTTTAGTGCTATAAGTGAATTTAGCTCAATCAAATTTTCGAAAGGCTGGTTGGTGTTATCAATTACCAATAAGATGCCTGTGCCCATTAATCAAATACAGTTAAATTTATATAATTTAAGTCCATCTCAAACGCTTTTAGGTACTTTTAATTTTTTAAGTATTGCAAAAGGAGGAACCAAATCCGATTCAATACAGATTAACAACAAACAAATAAGTAGCAGTATGGGTTACACAATGCCTATATATAGTTCGGCATCTAGTGCGCCAAGTACAGTTTTTATAAGTTCTACCCAAGACTCAATTATTATAAACTTATTTGCAAAACAATTGAAAGCCATTTCGGGCGCTGCTATTTTTCCTAACCAAGATATTGCTACTCAAAACTCGTACATTGAACTTAATACAGGCGATTCAACACAACAAATTAGAAAGATTAAGTTGACTAATGGAAGTCTTAAATTTATAGCTCAATCAACCGTTAACACAACTATTCAGCTAATGTTATCATTCCCGTTTGCCACTAAAAATGGCGTGCCTCTACCTGATAAAATTATTACCATTCCTACCACT
>CAIVPY010000572.1 GCA_903907885.1 uncultured Bacteroidota bacterium | reverse complement strand
TTTAGCTACTTCTTGGGTTTCATCATGTAGATATAAGAAATTAATATCTCCTAATTTTAACCTATCAGCAACAAATTTCATTTGTTCAAAACTATCTTCAGCTGATTGGTTAGCATCATTTGAATTGATACCTACAATTCCCAAATTGTCATCTTCATATCGTTCAAATAATTTAATTAATCTTTGACCATATGATTTTGATATGGGAGAGCTATTGCAGGTAAATATCACCACAAGCGAATATTTGTCGGCATAATCAAAATGGGTATAAAATTTATCGTCAAAGCCCTTTAGTTTAAATTCAGGTAATTTATCGCCTATTTGTAACATAATTGTATATAATTTTGGCGTGAAGTAAGTATTTTTTTATGAAAGTTAAATACTTGAATTTTACTTCGTATAAAAATTAGTTTTTTTATGATGATAATAGCTTAATTGCCAAAATGAAATTAAAGGAAGTAAAGACTGAAACTGACAAAATTAATTTTATCAGAGGAATATATTATATATACAAAAATGACATTGAATGGGTAGCTCCACTAGATAGTGATATTGAACAAATATTTAACGAAAATAAGAATCTGAATTTCAAACTAGGCAAAGCTTGTAGATGGATTTTATTAGATGATAACAGCAAGATTATTGGAAGAATTGCTGCTTTTTACAGCCAAAAAGATTTCATTCAAGGCGAAAAGAAAATAGGAGCTTGCGGTTTTTTTGAATGTATTAACAGCCAAGAAGCAGCCAATATGTTGTTTGATAATGCCAAGTTATGGCTACAAAGCCAGGGTATTGAAGGCATGAATGGTCCGGTTAATTTTGGAGAAAAAGACAAGTTTTGGGGATTGATGGTTGCGGGATTTAAAAATCCCTCTTATCAAGAAAATTATAACCCTAGCTATTACCAAAAATTATTTGAAAACTATGGTTTTGTAAAAATAACAGAACAAACCACATCTGAAATTAATATTAACGATTTTAATTATGATAGATTTAACAAGCTTTCGTCTAGGGTATTAAGCAATCCAGCATACACATTTGAGCATTTTAGGATAAAAGATTTAAACAAATTTTCAGATGATTTTATTACCATATACAATCTGGCTTGGGCACATAGGTCTGATTTTAGCCCTATGACGAAAGACAGAATTGAAACAACCTTAAAATCTTTAAAACCCATTCTGATGGAAAAGGTAATGTGGTTTGCCTACGCTCATAAAAAGCCAGCAGGATTCTATATCAGTGTGATAGATGTAAACAAGCTTTTTAAACCACTAAATGGTAAATTAAATTGGGTAGGAAAATTAAAATTCTTGTGGTATAAAAACACAACAAATATTAGCAGAGTAAGAGGTATTGTTTTTGGAATAATTCCTGAATATCAAAACTTAGGATTAGAAACAGGTATGATAATGAGTTTTTACAATGCTGTTAAAAAACATCATCCCGAAATTACCACATCTGAATTGGCTTGGATTGGGGATTTTAATCCTAAAATGCACGGACTATTTACAGCATTAGGAGCCAAAACAACAAAAATTCATTTTACTTATCAAATAGTTTTTTAGAAATATACTACTTTACAAGAATTTCTCTAAAACTCTCTTTTCCTTCTTTTGTCAGTTTTAAATTTCCGATAAGTAGTAAAGCCTTATCAAGTCGAATTTGTTTACTTTTTACCACTGATATATAATGTATGATATATCTTTTTTTTCCAGGTGTAAGTAAATCGAAACGTCTTTTCCCTTCAATATCTTGTATAAGTAATTCTTCTAATTCTTCGGGCATATCCATCCCATATTCACTCGTATCAATAACCAAATCTACATTTACCTCGTCTCCTTTTTTAACTTTTAGCACTTTCATTCGTTTTTTGTTGATGCTTATGTATGCACTGCCATTGCCTAAAGCTACAAGCCCACACTGAAAAGTAAGTTGCTTATTTAGAGTACATAGTAATCTAATATTAATACCAACACCAAGTTGGTTTATAACACTTTTGCTTACTTCAATGTAAAACATTGACAAGTGAGATAGTCTTGAAATTTGTGTGATAAAAGTAGGATTTGTAGAACCCAAATGTATTATTTATCGGAAAATGCTTGGTAGAAAGTTTTGTTACATCTACTACAATGCAATTTGTTTGTTCTGAGAAAAGGGATAAATTTTTTAGAAAATTTGCCTCTATGTTTTCTCTTTACAAATTCAATAGTTTTGCATTTAGGGCATAATGAATCGAATCTTAAATTTTTTTTTACCCAGGCCCAATGAATGAAAATAATTGATAATAATAGAAATACCATACCGAAAATTTCTGTAATTGTGAAATCGTTGAGATGGTAATCATCAACATTAAAACTCGAATTTCTATTTCTAGGTCCTGCCATAATTTAAATTAAATACAATCATAACGCTTATGCTATTTAAATAATTTTTTTTTCGCAATTAATAATAAAATATACATTTAGACAAATTATTGTTTATCATATTTCTTATGTTTATTCTTTTCAAAAATTAATATTATTGATTATTTTACTAATTATTATAACACATTCAATTACAAAAAACAGATTTTTTTTAGTTCCTTTGTTAACTGAAAAAAATATAAATAACATTTATACTCTTGCTAATTAAAACAATATTTCTATTATTTTTATTTACAATTTCGATTGATTCCTACACACAAGATGTTAATACCTCTAGATTTCTTAGAAATATAGGTGTAAGTGCTAATATTATTAAAGGTTATGACCTTTCGGCTAGAGGAAGAAATGCACCCAACCGCAACTTTGACGCAATGGGTTACGAATTGGACTTGATGTATAGAACAGATGGTCAAAAGGATTGGCAAAAATTATATAACAATCCTAGAGTAGGTATTGGTTTTGTGTACATATTGATGCCTACTCCTAAGTTATATGGTAATGTATATTCAGCTATACCTTTTGTTGATTTTACATTGATAAACAGTCCTTCAACTATGGCTTTTTTAAAAGTTGGTTTTGGCGCATCATATATTGATAAACAATTTGATACATCTACTACTTTATCTCTTACTGATTTTAATAATAATCTGATTAGTCAACCCTATAATTTAAGTATTCAATTTGGAGTAGGTTTACATCAAAAAATCTTACCAAATACCGAATTGGCTTTTGAAGGAGGTCTATTTAATTTTTCAAATGGGTCGTACAATGCACCTAATAATGGGATTAATTTAGCTTATATAAAAGGGGGATTAAACTTCTTTATTCATGATAGAATTAATAATAGAGGAATGACTACTTTTTATAATGACCAAACTAAGAAATGGTATTTTCAATCTTTTGTGGGAACTGGGTTTACAAAAATTAGAATTCCTTTGAAAACGCAGTACCATATTTATGTAGTGTCGAGCCAATTGTTATATTCAAAAAATAAAATTATGAATATAGGACCATCAATGGATTTGTACTACGATCCTACTTCGAACATCAGACTATTAAGACCTGCTAGTATGTATGAAATTTCGGATAATGATAAATATAAAGTGGCTTTGGGTTTGGCCGTTGAGTTTAATATTGGTAAAATATCAATTCCTATGCGAGGGATGCATTACGTATACAATCTGTCGAATGTTAGGGTTGACAGAATCTATTATATTTTTGGATTAAGATACACACACAAGAGTAATTTGTTTTTTCAAGCAAACCTAAAAAGCACTTTAGATAATACATCAGGTGTAAGATCAGATTTTATTGAATATGGAATAGGTTACAGATTTAAAACCAAATCTACTTATGGCAATATATATTAAATTGATTTTGTGATAAAAATAACTGCATTATATAATGATATAGTTTTCAAACGAAAATTAAGTTATATAACAACATAACAGAGGTTCGGTTGCCCAATTGTATTTTTTTTTATTATATCTTCCAAAACACCATGCTCATGATTCCTAAGAGCATTACAATTTTGGCTATTCGACTTAATTTTGAAAAGTCATGTTTTACATCGGCTCTTTTAATAAACAATGTCATCACAGCCATAGGTAACAAAACCGAGATTATTATGTATATCAAAAACAAAATATAGGTATCGATATGATTTTTAAAATAAACTTGAATGTAATAACAAAAGGCGAAAATCAAGATGGCATTAAAAGCATGAAGGTATAAGATAACGTCTTTAGTTTTCCTCACACCTAAACGAATAGGTAGTGTATGGCTATTGAATTTTTCATCTCCTCTTATATCTTCTGTATCTTTGATAATCTCTCTTTCAAGTGTAGTAAAAAAAGCGAAAATTGAATATGAAATTATCCCTGGCCAGTATAGGTTTTCGTCATATAAAAACAAGATAAGCAAAGTAAATGAAGTAAGCATGGCAACGAGTAAATTGCCTGCCAAAAAAGATTTTTTATAATACTCTGAATACATCCACAGCAGAAGAGAACACACAACCACTAACAAAAACACTTTTCCATTAATGAGTAAGGATAGAATTGCAGCAAATGATGTTAAAAACCAGTGTGTAAATATTGTTTTTCTACGTGATATTCTAACTCCAACCAACACATTACTGGGTTTATTAGCCATATCTATCTTTACATCAATATAATCGTTTATGATATAACCTGAAGCAGCTACTAAAATCGTACATAATACCAAGGCTATAAATCTGAATTTTAACAAATCGTGCCAGTCGACATAAGGATTTAGGAAGTAAAAGGCAAACACTTGAGTAAATAATATCATCAACAGGTTTTTGAACCTCGCAATTTTGATGAGTGTGAAAATATTATTCAGGCTTAGCAATATTTTCGGTTTTGTTTGAATGATCCATTTCGGTTACGCCACCGGTAATTATAAATTTCATAAAATCGGTAGCATTGGTATCATAATGTTTTACTCTGCTTTTATCTAAAAAAAATACGTTGCCTGAAAAAGCGTATGAATGTGGGAAATAAACGGCAACTAATCCAGGTAAATTTAATTCACTTAAATCTTCATTGGTTATAAAACCAGGCTTATATAGGCCTTGAGACATTTCGACAACAACTGGTTTAGAAAATTTTTTCTTATCCCCTACAAATGCTTCAACTAAATCTTTAACAGAAGTGTAAATATTTTTTATAAAAGGGATTCGACTAAATAAATCGTCAAACATGTCAAGTATTGGTCGAGTTATGATATTGGTTCCGATATAACCCAAAAAAGTAATTGAACTAATTACTATAATAAAACCCAAACCGGGGGTTTCTAATTGCAAAAACTCATCAATCCACCTAACTGTTGATTTTATAAGTTGATAGGTAACAACAGTAGGTAGTGTGATAAGCAGACCTTGAAGAAACAAGGTTAACAACCTACGTAACCTATAACTAATGTCATTTTTTATGGTTTCTTTCGACATGGTTTTTTTTATTTCATAAAAGGTAAGCCTTTCATGCTTCTTCCTGCTCCTTGAAATTTGTTCATGGTTTTCATCATCTTTCGCATCTCTTCAAATTGTTTCAATAACTGATTCACTTCCTGAATGTCTCGTCCACAGCCAATTGCAATTCTTTTTCTTCTAGAGCCATTTATGATGTCAGGAGTCTCTCTTTCTTTGGGTGTCATGGAATAGATTATTGCCTCAATATGTTTAAAAGCATCATCGCTTACATCTAAATCTTTTATTGCCTTTCCAACACCCGGAATCATACCCATTAAATCTTTAAGATTACCCATCTTTTTGATTTGTTGTATTTGGCTTAAAAAATCTTGGAAAGTAAATTGATCTTTAAGTAATTTCTTCTGAATACGATCAGACTCTTCTTTGTCAAATACATCTTGAGCACGCTCAACTAGGGTAACGATATCACCCATACCCAAAATACGCTGAGCCATCCTATCAGGGTGGAAAATGTCAAGGGCTTCCATCTTCTCGCCCATACCTACAAACTTGATAGGTTTTTCAACGATGGTTTTAATAGATAAAGCTGCTCCCCCACGAGTATCTCCATCTAATTTGGTAAGGATAACGCCCGTAAAATCCAACACATCATTAAATGCTTTGGCTGTGTTTACAGCATCTTGACCCGTCATCGCATCTACCACAAACAAGATCTCATGTGGCTTAATCGTTTTTTTAATATCACCAATCTCAGCCATCATTTGTTCGTCAATAGCCAAACGACCTGCTGTATCTATAATAATTACACGAGTATTGGTTTCCTTAGCATGTTTTACGGCATTGGCTGCAATGCTCACAGGATTCAAATTTCCTTCTTCAAAATATACAGGTACTTCAATTTGTGAACCCAATACTTTCAATTGCTCTATTGCCGCTGGTCGATATACATCACAAGCAGCCATCATTACCGATTTGCCTTTACGTTTTATAAAGTTTGCTAGTTTTGCTGTATGTGTGGTTTTACCACTACCTTGCAATCCAGCCATTAAAATAATAGTTGGATTCCCCTCAGTACTTAAGTCTTCTGTTTTTCCACCAAACAACGCTACCAATTCGTCATTCACAATTTTTACCATCAATTGACCTGGTGAAACAGTGGTAAGCACATTGGCGCCAATAGCTTTGTCTTTAATGGTATCAGTTACTTGTTTTGCTATTTTGTAGTTAACATCAGCATCTATTAATGCTTTGCGAATTTCCTTTACGGTTTCGGCTACATTAATTTCGGTAATTTTCCCTTGCCCTTTAAGGGTTTTAAAAGCTTTTTCTAACTTACTACTTAAATTATCAAACATATATTTTTTAGCTGTTATCTATAGCTGTTAACTATTAGCAATCATTAATTATTAAAAATTCAGAGGGCGAAAATAATCAAATTTGTGATTTGTTGAGTTAGAATTCCAATAAACAATTAATGAAAATAGTTTCGCTAACTTTGTAATGGTAAATATAGTACTTAACCCTTCTTAGCCATTAAGTGATTATTTTCAAATTCAGAAGATTTTTTTCTTTTATTTAGACTAATTACAAATAATAATTTATTTTTGTGGGCTAAGTCTAAAATAGATTTGCTAAAATGTCTGAAAATCAAGAAGTAGATATAATTGATGAGGTAATAAGTCAAGATTACAAATACGGTTTTAGCACCGATATTGAAATGGAGACTGCACCTATGGGTTTAAGCGAAGAGATAGTAAGGTATATCTCAGCAAAAAAAAACGAACCCGAATGGCTGTTAGAATGGAGGCTTAAAGCTTATCGCTATTGGTTAACCTTAAAAGAACCAACATGGCAAAATTTTAGTTATCCAAAAGTTAACTATCAAGATATTATATTCTATGCTGCCCCAAAGCAAAAAATTACCTTAGATAGCCTTGACCAAGTGGATCCTGAGTTATTAAAAACCTTCGAGAAACTTGGTATTAGCCTTACAGAACAAAAACGTTTGACTGGCGTTGCCGTTGATGCGGTGTTTGATTCAGTTTCGATTGCAACTACTTTTAAAGACCAACTAAAAGAAAAAGGAGTTATCTTTTGTGCCATTAGCGAAGCTGTTCATGAGCATCCTGAATTGGTAAAAAAATATTTAGGTTCTGTAGTTCCAACTACCGATAATTATTATGCGGCATTAAACTCTGCGGTGTTTAGTGATGGTAGTTTTGTTTATATTCCCAAAGGCGTTCGTTGCCCAATGGAACTATCGACCTATTTCCGTATCAATGCGGAAAATACAGGTCAGTTTGAACGTACCCTAATCATAGCTGACGACAATAGTTACGTTAGTTACCTTGAAGGTTGCACCGCACCCATGCGTGACGAAAACCAACTTCATGCTGCAGTGGTTGAATTGATAACACACGACCATGCAGAGATAAAATATTCAACAGTTCAAAATTGGTATCCTGGAGATAAAGAGGGTAAAGGTGGTATCTATAATTTTGTTACCAAACGTGGGATTTGCGAAGGTGTTCATTCGAAAATTAGTTGGACACAAGTGGAGACAGGTTCGGCCATCACTTGGAAATATCCAAGCTGCATTTTGAAAGGCGATCATTCAACAGGTGAATTCTTTTCGGTGGCTGTTACTAACAACCATCAATTGGCTGATACAGGTACTAAAATGGTTCATATCGGAAAGCATACTAAAAGTAGAATTGTAAGTAAAGGTATTTCTGCAGGTAAGTCACACAACTCGTACAGGGGTTTGGTGAAAGTGAACAAGAAGGCTGAAAAATCTAGAAATCATACCCAATGCGACAGTATGTTAATTGGCGATAGAAGCGGGGCTCATACCTTTCCTTATATCGAAGTAAATAACAATACTTCTCAAGTGGAGCATGAAGCAAGTACGTCAAAAATTGGAGAAGATCAATTGTTTTATTGTAACCAAAGAGGCATCGGAACTGAAGAGGCAATTGGACTTATTGTAAATGGATTTTGTAAAGAAGTATTGAACCAATTACCAATGGAATTTGCTGTAGAAGCGCAGAAATTGTTGGCTGTTAGTTTGGAAGGTTCGGTAGGATAGAAGAGGCTAATGCTATTGGCTGCCTGCCTCTATACTTAGTTCAATTGAAGTATTAATAATATTAAAAATCAAACAACTTGAATTTAGCTATATGCCAAAAGTAAGTTGATAGCAACAAATAAAATGTTAAGCATAAAAAATCTAAAAGCAGAAATAGAAGGAAAGAAAATTCTGAATGGAATTAACCTTGAGGTAAAAGCAGGTGAGGTACATGCCATCATGGGACCCAATGGTGCAGGTAAAAGTACATTAAGTGCTGTGCTTGCTGGTCGTGCAGACTATGACGTTACTGAGGGTTCTGTTACCCTTGATGGTAAAGACCTATTAGACATGTCGGCAGAGGACAGAGCCCGTGAAGGCGTGTTTTTGGCATTCCAATACCCTATTGAAATTCCAGGGGTAAGTACTACCAATTTCTTGAAAACTGCAGTTAATGAAAAACGCAAATACCAAGGTTTAGAACCGATGGAGGCAACTGATTTCTTGAAATTGATGCGTCAGAAAATGGAGTTTGTTGAAATGGATAAATCTTTAACTTCACGTTCATTGAACGAAGGATTTAGCGGTGGTGAGAAAAAGCGCAACGAGATATTTCAAATGGCCATGCTAGAACCTAAGTTATCTATATTGGATGAAACAGATTCAGGTTTGGATATTGATGCGTTAAGATTGGTGTCAGAAGGTGTAAACAAATTGCGCAGTAAAGACAATGCTTATATCGTAATTACCCACTACCAAAGATTATTGGATTATATCGTTCCTGATTTTGTGCATGTATTGTACAAAGGAAGAATTGTGAAAAGCGGAGATGCTAGTCTAGCGAAAGAGTTAGAACTAAAAGGATATGATTGGATTAAAGCAGAAGTAGAGGCAAGCATGTAATTTTTTACCGCGAAGAACGCCAAGAAGACGCAAAGCACACAAATCAAATTCTTAGCGAACTTTGCGATTTTACTTTGAGCCCTTTGCGGTTAATAAAAAATAAATACTATTAGTGGTTAATTATGAAATTAGAAGAAAACATTAAGACAGAGTTTCATCAATATAAAAACCAAGCTGAAGAAAATGCTTTCTTTCAGATGAGAGAAAAGGCATTCGCAGAGTTTGATAAGAATGGTTTTCCTACTATCAAAAATGAGGAGTGGAAGTACACGAACCTCAAAAGCATTTTCGATAAAAATTTCAAAAGCACTTGTGTATCATCTGCTAATGTTAAAAACCTTTTAGTTGATAGTGTTTTTAATAGCATTAAAGCCAATAAATTGGTATTTGTGAATGGCAGCTTCAATCCTGAATTGTCAAATATTATTGAAAAGGATAATGCTATTGTAATTTCGAATTTAGCAAAAGCAAGAAAAGAAAATACAAATGTTTTTGATGCTCATTTTGGTAAATATGCAAAGATTGAAAATGAATCATTGAATGCCATGAATATGGCTTTGATGAGTGATGGAGCTTTCGTTTATGTGCCTTCAAACAAGAAAGTTGAAAATCCAATCATCATTATGAATGTGGTGGACTCAACTGATATCAATGTATTGAGCCAGCCTCGTAACCTGATTGTAATAGAAAAAAATGCAGAAGCTTGCATCGTTGAATCTTATATTTCTGCTGGAACTAATGCATCTTTCATCAATGTAGTGAATGAAATTTATGTGGATGAAAATGCCCATTTAGAACATTATAAAATTCAGCAACAAACGGGTGAAAGTTACCAAAACAACTATACACAAATTTTTCAAGAGGCTAATACCAATATCAATCAAGTAACCTTAACCCTTGATGGGACAATGGTTCGCAATAATTTGCATTTCTACATGAATGGCAAAAATTGCGATACACTTTTGTATGGTTTGTATATTACCGAAGGTTCAAACCATGTAGATAACCATACCCGAGTTGATCATGCGATGCCTAATTGCCACAGCAATGAACTGTATAAGGGCATCATGAAAGATAAGTCAACGGCAGTGTTTAATGGTAAAATTATGGTTCATTTAGATGCACAAAAAACCAATGCCTACCAAAGAAACCAAAATATTTTGTTAGATCCAGAAGCTACAATCAACACAAAGCCTCAGTTGGAGATTTTTGCAGATGATGTAAAATGTACACATGGTGCCACAGTAGGCCAGCTTGATGAAGAGCCGATGTTCTATTTAAGAAGCAGAGGCATTCCGGAAGATGTAGCAAGAAAAATGCTGTTAAATGCATTTGCTGACGACATAGCTGAAAAGATAAAAATACCAGAATTGGTAGGATTATTAGAACAATTAATAGAGGAAAAACTTTAAGCAGTAATTTGAATGAAAGTAATTTAAATATTGAAGAAGTTGTAACCTTAATAATAGGTTGTGCTATCAAAGTTCATAAAGCATTAGGTCCTGGTTTACTTGAATCTGCTTATAAAGAATGTTTATATTATGAATTATTAAAGGCTGGATTATTTGTAGAAAAGGAAAAACCAATGCCTCTAATTTATGAAGAGGTAAAACTAGATGTTGGATATAGAATAGATTTATTGGTTGAAAGAAGACTAGTTATTGAAATAAAATCAAAAGAAGCATTGAATGACATAGATTTAGCTCAAACTTTAACTTATTTAAAAATTGGTGATTTTAGACTTGGGTTATTGATTAACTTTAATGTTACACTTTTGAAAAATGGACTTAAAAGAGTTGTTAATAGACTTGAAAATTAACCGCAAAGAACACAAAGAAAATACGCAAAGAACACGAAGAAAGAACTTAGCGAACTTTGCGAAAACCCTTAGCGAACTTCGCGGTAAAAAATAAAATATGTCAAAAATAGATATACTATCAATCCGAAAACAATTCCCTATCCTTCATCAAAAGGTAAATGGAAAGCCATTGGTATATTTTGACAATGCTGCTACCGCCCAAAAGCCTCTATCTGTTATTGTGGCTTTGAATACCTATTATACAAGAGACAATGCAAACATTCATCGTGCAGCGCATACACTAGCTGCTCGTTCAACAGAAATGTTTGAAGATACCCGTAAAACCATTCAAGCATTTATCAATGCTCGAGAAGTTGAAGAATGTATTTTTACCAAAGGGGTAACTGAGAGTATCAATCTTGTAGCTCAAACCTGGGGAAGAAAATTTCTACAAGCAGGAGATGAAGTTATCATCACTAGCATGGAGCACCACAGCAATATTGTGCCTTGGCAAATGATATGCGAAGAGAAAGGCACTATACTAAAGATTATTCCAATAAACGATGCAGGTGAATTGTTGATGGATGAATACGAGAAATTATTGTCTCCAAAAACCAAAATGGTGGCTTGTGTTTGGGTGAGTAATGCTTTGGGTACCATCAACCCTGTAAAAGAAATCATTGAAAAAGCACATGCAGTAGGAGCAAAGGTATTATTGGATGGAGCTCAAGCTTGCTCGCATTTGGATGTGGATGTACAAGTATTGGACTGTGATTTTCTTGCGATTTCATCGCACAAATTATATGGCCCAACGGGTGTGGGAGTGCTTTATGGCAAGCGAGAATTATTAGAAGCCATGCCGCCTTATCAAGGAGGAGGGGAGATGATAAAAGAAGTGAGTTTCGAACGAACAACTTATAATGACATTCCCTACAAATTTGAAGCTGGAACACCCAATATTGCTGATGTAATCGCATTTAAATATGCCCTAGATTTTGTTAACGAATTAGGTAAAGAAAATATTCGTAATCACGAAAATGAGTTGTTGCATTATTTGGTAAATGGCTTATTGACATTGAATGAAACTAATGTCATGTCGAGCGGTGTCGAGACACATAAGCAAATTAAACTGATAGGTACTGCCAAAGAAAAAGTATCAGTTCAATCATTCATTATCGAAGGCATGCACCATTTTGATGTAGGCATGATGTTGGATGCAAGAGGCATTGCGGTAAGAACTGGCCACCATTGCACACAACCTTTGATGAATTGTTTGGGATTGGATGGTACAGTCAGGGCATCATTTTCTGTTTATAATACCAAAGAAGAGATTGATGTGTTGGTGGAAGCAGTAAAATCAATAATAAAAAGGAAATAAATGGATT
>CAIVPY010000571.1 GCA_903907885.1 uncultured Bacteroidota bacterium | reverse complement strand
AAGATCAGCACTCTGAGGGACAGTTGCTTGTTTTAAACCATCTTCTGCTTCACTATAGGCATAACGTGTCCATGCTTGACGATAAGGGGCTATTAATCGTTCAAATTGAATTCCTTTTGTATTAACAAACACTCTGTATTGATCACCATCATTAACTGCAACTAGGTTATTGCGACTTCCTGTAATCAATTGTAGTTCTATATCTTCAAACTCCATTGCCGCCATCACCAATCCAGCACACATTGATTTAGTTCCACCTGTGTAATCGGCAATAATTTTAGATGATGGAAAAAGACTTAGCGCATCCTGAATCACTTTTTTACAATCACTATATATTTGATCCAATTCGTCCGATGAAGTGAGATACAAACTAAATTGATCTGAACTTAAACCTGTAATGGTTGGAATATTTGGCAAATTTGGTGAATCATCACTAAACCTAGCTTTAATACAATTGCCTTTCCCTGTGATTTGTAAATTTGAGCCAGGTGTATTAGTCGCAAGATCTCTATCTGTACAGATAAAATAAACATAATCCGGTTTTTCTTCGGTGATTGCCGTTACAATGGGCTGATAACTTCCACCGACAGTACAAATAAGAATAGTGGTCATGATTTCATTAATTTAATAACTTCAATTGTTCGTGTATATTCTTTATCTTTAGCTGGGTCTTTTTTATTCGTGTTAGGTCGCCACTCTTTCAAATCTTGCATCCTTGTCTGAATATCTTCAAGGACCAATTGCTTATCATTTCCTTCCCATTGACCAGATTTCACAGCATCTATCAAAACTAAATAATCCTTTTTATTCGGATCTTTTTTAGTATTTAATAACTCAGCAATATCTCGCAAATATTGTGGCAATTGAGCTAATCTAGATACCTCTTCTTGTCGCATAAGTTCGATTCTCGCAAACTCCTCTTCTGCTTTGATAACATCTTCTAATTCTTTTTGTTTAGCCGCTAATAGCTTTACTTGGCGTTCGTCAGCAACTTGTTTAAGATTGTTTTGCTTAGCTAATTGAGTTTGCATCCATAAATTTAATTTATAATGCCTAGTTTCTAACCATTTTTGTAATTGAATATCAGATTCTTCAGGATTAACTTCTACTAACACCCAACCAAAAGGCAACATCTCATTTTTACTCGTACTTTCATCTGCAGCTAACCACCAAGTCTTGGGTTTATTTGCCCAACCAGCGGGTTGCCCCTTACCTTGCATAATTCTTATATTACGAATGCCATTTAGAGTTAGTGCTTCTGCTCCACTGTGTCTTCCAACCCTTAATAAAAAGATATCTCCAGTCACTAACCGTTTTGACAAATCATTATCCATCAAATCTTTGAGTTGCTCTAACCAAACTGTATTTAAATAACCACGATCCTTAATCTCATAAAACTCTTGCCAAAAGAGTTTTACGTAAAACTCATTACATGCTTTTGCTATTTCTTTTATCGTCCAATGATAATCCTGCTTAGGTAACTTTGGATTACCTGAGTTAATGGATTGAGTATTTAATAAAGTAACTGAACCCGTAAAACTCTGATAATGATACGGAACAACGCATTCAAGTAATTGGTATAGGTTATTGCTCTCAGCTTGGGATTTCAATAACTGACCATCTTTAAAAACAGGTTTACGTTTTCGATTTACTGCAAACTTAATCTCACAGGCCGGTTTATCCTCACTTCCCTGCCAGCTCGCATCAGCAATTGAAATTAGTCGAAAAGGATCTGTATGAAACTTACCTTCAAATAAGCGTTGCTGAAGAGATTGATTTCTTTCATTCCTATCACTTAATATTTTACCTTCGTTTCTACTATCTAATAAAGCAGTACGAATTGCACCTTTAATACTGCTGCCTGGCAATAGTGGCCATCCATCGACTGGATTATAAAAGGTACGTTCAATTTCTAACTTATTTATAACTCGTTTACCGTATCCCTCATGCTGTGAGACTTTACCAATGCGTTTCCCATACAATTCATTAATACCATTTGCAGTGGGTACTGGTGAGTTTGCATAAGCAATCAATGCTTCTCTATGCTTATGAAAAAATGCTTGCACTTTTGTCAACATAACGTCGTCTGACTTGCCATTAACAATGCTAAGCAATTCCTTTTTTTCTTT
>CAIVPY010000570.1 GCA_903907885.1 uncultured Bacteroidota bacterium | reverse complement strand
GCAATTCTAATGTATTCAATCTATTTGATAATGAATAATAAGACTTTACCGGGTGTTTCAGTCATATCTTTTTTGCCATTTGTTAGATCTGAAGGATTAATAATTTTAGGGGTATTTTTTATCTATTTAATTGTCACAAAAAAATATAAGTACATCGTTTGGCTTGCACTTGGTCATCTTGTAATGTCTATTATTGGTAGTTTTTATTACCGCGATTTTTTATGGGTTTTTAGCAAGATACCTTATGCCCACATCTCCAGCGTTTATGGCAAAGGAACATGGAATCATTTCGTAGAACAGTTGTTTTTTCAAATGGGTTTGATTGAGTACTCATTGTTAATTATTGGAGGTATTTCAATGGTAGTATTACTGATAAAACAACCAGTTAATACTCTATATTTAAACGAAAAACTATGGCTCATTTATGGTTGCTTTATAGCATTTTTTATTGCACATACAAGCTTTTGGGCCTTAGGCATATTTAACTCCATGGGACTATCGCGAGTATTTGTAAGTGTAATGCCATTAATGGCTATAATTGTTTTAGATGGTATTAATTTTATAATAACATTGGTAAGAAATTTCAACTATACTTTTTCTATAATAGTTAAATATATAATATTAGGATTGATAGTTATATTTCCATTTTTAAATAATCCAGCTTCATATACACTACCTGATGATTTTGAATTAGAAAACACACAATCAAAAATAAAAAAGGACCTGGTACCTTATATCAAAATGTACAAGAAAAATAAAATTGTTATTACTTCTGATATAACTGTAGCTTACTTTTTAGATATAGATGTATTTGATAAAAAGTTATGTAAAATGTATTATGATATTAAAAATTTCGATCAAATTGATTCAAATGAAATTATAGTTTGGGACAATTGGTTTGCAACAATGGAATTTAATACTCCATTTGAGAAATTATCAAAAAGTGAAAAATTAAAATTAGATACTCTCATTTACTTTAAAAACAAAAATAATAGGGAAATGCAATTTGCTATTTTCAGTAAAAAATAATTCACTTAACAAATTGGTTGGAAATATTCAGAAATGGTTTTAGTTATTAACATCAAATCACTTTCTGTTAACTCATAAAACATGGGCAATCTCAATAAACAATCACTATATAAATCCGAATTTGGAAGTTCCCTTCCATCGTGTTTGCTAATATAAAATGGCGATTTGTGTAAAGACAAGTAATGAAAAACTGAAAGAATATTAAATTTTTTCAAAGCATTAATTAAACCTTGTCGTTCATCTATGTTATTACAAACTATATAATACATATGTGCATTATTGCTTGCAAAATTTGGTATATATGGCAACTCGATATGACCATTTTTTGATAAACTTTGTAACTCGCTATTATAATAATTCCATATTTCTCTTCTCTTGTTTTGAATATTACATAAGTTCTCTAATTGGGCAAACAGAAAAGCTGCAATGATATCTGAAGGTAAAAAGGAACTACCCATATCTACCCATCCGTATTTGTCAATTTCACCCCTAAAAAAAGCGGATCGATTGGTTCCTTTTTCCCGAATAATTTCTGCCCGAGCTATAAATTGTTCATCATTTATTACTAACATTCCTCCTTCACCAGCCATAATATTTTTTGTTTCGTGAAAAGAAAAAGCAGACAAATGACCAATGCTTCCTAATGGTTTTGTGATGCCATTTTTATCGGTATAATAACTATCAATAGCTTGTGCAGCATCTTCAATAACAAACAAATTATACTTGTTAGCTAAGTCCATTATTGCATCCATATCACAAGCTATTCCTGCGTAATGTACAGGTACTATCGCTTTGGTTTTGGGAGTAATTAATGCTTCCAATTCTGTTACATTTATATTCGGATTTTGCAAATCACTATCAGCAAAAATTATTTTAGCTCCTCTTAAAACAAAAGCATTTGAAGTTGAAACAAAAGTATATGAAGGCATAATTACCTCATCTCCAGCTTCAATATTTATTAATATTGCAGCCATTTCCAAAGCATCAGTACATGAGGTTGTTAAGAGGCATTTTCTAAAACCAAATTTAGTTTCAAAAAATTCATGGCAGCGTTTAGTGAAAAGCCCATCACCTGATATTTTTCCTGATGCTACCGCTTGATATATATAATGATTTTCATTACCCGATAGGTAAGGCTTATTAAAAGGAATCATAATTGTATTTTCATTAAGTGGTATGTATAATAAGCATTAGCTATTAAAAACCCTTCCTTTTGCCATACTTTCTGTACAGCATAATTTTGTATTTGAGTTGACACATACATTTTTTCAAAATTTTGTTCTTTAAAATAATTTTGGGTGAATTTAATAATGTCGGTATATACACCACCTCCAGCATAATCGGGGAGTACACCATATAAAACCCCTTCACAAGAGTTATCAATTTTATTTATTGAGCAGGTAGCAAACCCAATAATAATTTCATTTTTATAAACTAACCACGACTTTTTACTTTCATCTATACTATTTACATATGCCGATGCCCACTCAATATATCCATCAATTATTCCTTCTTTGGGTAATTCAGGATTCGCAAAATAATGATTTTTATAATCCTTGAAAATAGTAGGTATTATACTTTTGAATGCTACAGATGTTTCGTCAGTTACTTCTCTAAAAAATAATTCATTTTTTAGTTTTTTTAGTTCAATATTTTGAAGATTAATAGCATAATAAACTAATGAATCTGTAAATAAAATATTGTAGTTTAATTCTTTTAATAAATAATGTTGTTCAATAGTTTCACTTGCAAATCGAAGAATTAATAAGTCTGGATTGTTTAATAAAATATATTCTTTTATATAATTAAATTTAAAAGTGTTAAAAACACCTCTATGCACATTTATTTTAAACCTATCTGAATCCGTTTGTGAATTGCTAATCATATTTATATTTTAAAATTATCCGACTTTTTATCAATTAAATAAAGAGGCCTATTTTTAACTCCTTCAAATGTTTTTCCAATATACAAACCTACTATTCCAAGAATAAAAATAATTAAGCCAGATAGAAACCAAATAGAAACAATTAAACTAGTATAGCCACTCACTGTAATAATACCGGTAAGATATGCAAAAACATTATATATGGCATATAGCAGCGAAAAAGCTGCAATGGAAAATCCTAACTTAATAGCCAATTTTAGAGGCTTATCAGAGTAGGCTATTGCAATATCTAAAGCTAAATTTATTAATCTGTTCCAGTTATAAGATGTTTTGCCTTCAAAGCGTTCGGCATGGGTAACATTAATGGCAGTTTTTTTAAATCCTACCCATCGAGCCATAGGCGAAAATGCTCGCATAGATTCTCTCATTGAGTTAATAGAATCTATAACTTTTCGACTATAAATACCGAAATTGGCAATGGTTCCATCTTGAGTAATTCCCGATAGATAACTAAATACATTATAAAATAATTTTGAGGTTTGTGTTTTAATAAAACTATCTTGCCTTTCAACTCTTCGAGCAAAAACTATATCAAAACCTTTTTGTGCTTCGTTATATAAATGAGGTATCTCTTCTGGTCTATCTTGTAAATCACAATCCATTACAACTATCCAATCACCTTTGCAAGCATCTAATCCTGCTGTGATGGCATGGTGTTGGCCAAAGTTCCTACTTAGTTTAATTCCTTTTACTCTACTATTTTTTCGGCTTTCAATTAACACATTTTCCCATGAGTTATCATGACCACAATCTTCCACTAAAATTATCTCAAAATCATCAGTAATTTTAGTCAACTCATTCAACAATCTAGTCACCAATTCCGAAACTATATTTTCGGCTCTATAAACAGGAATAACAACTGAAATATGCATAAAATTATTGTTTATTTGTTAAATTTTGGTAGTTAATACGTGATAAAATTACAATAGAAACCATCAAAGGCACCCAGTTCAAATAATCATAAGGAATTATGATGAATGCATAAAACAATGTCAACATTACTTTTAATGCAAGTAAACTAAAAAGTTTTTCATTGATTACCATTCTTACTTTATGATACAACCCTAGTATTATAAACATAGAACTAGCACTTATAACAAGCATAAAAGTTTTTGTGAGTTCTATTTTTTGAACCAATGTGCCGTTTGCAAATGTATAAAACCAACTTGCAAAACCTATTCCCTGAAATAGTTGAAAAGGCCTATCGGTAGGTGCTTGCCAACTTTGACCGTTCCACTCTTCAACTGTTGAAGTGATGTAGTTTGAGTTCATATTTAATAATATTTGAGGATTGGGTATAACAAAGGGAATGACAAATAAAATAAATACCAATGAAAGTAAAATTAATGATACCCATATAAATATTTTAAAATTTGTTTTAAAAAGATTGTAAAAATAAATGGGCACCCAAAAAAGAAACGAATATCTTGAAAGCATAGGTAACAAAAGTCCAATAGATTTTACTATTACATTATCTGAAAACAAAGTTATTGAAAGTAATAAATAATATGCCATTACCATCACCTCAATGCTTTGAACAGCACTTCCCCCACTGGTGTAATAAATGATATATAGCAATAGAAATGGTAACGATAAATGTATAAGTAGCCACGTTTTGTTTATTATGTTTTTGATTAAATATATTAAATAAAAAAAACAAGCAATTAAAAAAGCAATGACACTAACCCATTGGAAATTTAAATTAATTAGTTTGCTAAGTACAAAAGGCCCCCAATGAAATGGTAAATACCCTGGAGTGAAAGTACCATAGTTGAATCCTGAATATATTGAATACACATACTCTCCTTTTAAAAATCTATTCACAAACACTTCATCAATAAAGGGAATAATGTCTGATTGGTTAATATTTATAGGGTGTCTTTCAATTACTATATTTGCAATTATTATAGTAACAATACACAATGCAATAAAAACTATAAATACAGGTTTTAGGTTGAGGTAATATTTTATATTGTTTTTGGTTGGCTCTATTATAAAACTATTGCCATTGTTTTTTAACATAAAATAAGGGTAAATGCTAAGAAAGATACCAGCACTGCTAATTATTATTGGACTTACAATGAATTCTAAACTGTTTTTTAAAAAGAAGAGAAATACTATTTCAATTGTAAAAGCTAAATATAAATATTGAACGTGTTTTTTCATTTTGCATGATTAAGTTTACTGTACTTTATACCATATAAAAAATAAATTACCAATCCTACGCAAAGCCAGACTGAGAAAGCTAGCCAGTTTGTCCAGCCTAGTTGAGTCATTAAATAAAAATTACTTACCATACCTAAAACAGGGATTACTGAAAATCGTTTGGTGATACTTAAAACAGCTAAAACAGTAAATAATATCCAAAAACAATATTGGGGAAAGTGTAGCAATAGATTGGGTTGTTGGAATATGTTATTGTCATCGAAGACAATAAACAAAAACAAACTAACAAGGTATAGTAATGGGATAAACAAGAAGCCATTAAAATAGGGTACTCTAAACCCAACATGGTCTTTATTTCTGTGAGATTCCATTTTAATTACTCCTGCATTAACTAATACAAAAGCAAATAAAGTTCCTATACTACTTAGGTCTGTTACTTCTTTTAAATTCATGAAAAGTGCAGGAATAGCTACAAAAAATCCGGTTACAATAATAGAAAAGGAAGGAGATTTATATTTTGGATGAATTTTGCTAAATGATTTGGGTAACAGCCCATCACGACTCATGCTCATCCATATTCTAGGTTGCCCATTCTGAAAAACCAAAAGAACAGAAGCCATTGCTATTACTGCACTCACTGCAATAATACCACTCATCCAATTGACATGTAACTTTTCGAACACAAAGGCCAAAGGATCTCCAACACCAAGTTCTTTATAACTGACCATACCCGTTAAAGTTAAAGAAATTAATATATATAATACGGTGCAAATAATCAAAGATGCCATCATGGATTTCGGCAAATCTCTAGATGGGTTTTTACACTCTTCAGCAGTTGTTGCTAAGGCATCAAATCCAATATAAGCAAAGAAAACCGAAGAAACACCTTGCATAACACCAGCCATTTTATTTGGCATAAATGGACTCCAATTATCAGGATTAACATAAAAAGCACCCACAACAATAACCAAGACAATCACCATTAGTTTTATTGCAACAAAAATATTACTTGCCTTTTTAGTCTCATGGACACCTCTATAAATCAAAGCTGTGATAGCAATGATTACGGCCACAGCGGGCAAATCGAAAATAAATTTCATTCCTAAAATTTCAGGTGCTGCAGTCCAAGCCAAGTATTGTTCTTGTATAATTGAACTCATACTATGAAGTGAAACATTATTAGCAGCTATTAATTCTGAAGCTTGTCGATAGCCTTCTTTTGCAGAAAAATAATCCATACACAAAAATTCAGGAATATGAATATTCATGCCCGCCATCAAACCTGTGAAATAATCACTCCAACTTATAGCTACCACAATATTACCAATAGCATATTCCACTATCAATGCCCAACCAATAATCCAAGCTATAAACTCTCCGAACGATGCATAAGCGTATGTATATGCACTACCAGCAACAGGAATGGAGGATGCAAATTCAGCATAACTCATAGCTGAAAAAGTACAAGCAATGGCTGTAAAAACAAACAACAAAATAACCGCAGGTCCACCATTAAAACTGGCATTACCAATGGTGCTAAAAATACCAGCACCAATAATAGCTGCTATACCCATGGCAGTCAAATCACGAAGAGTAAGTGTTTTGTGAAGTAAATGAGCACCATGTTCCTCTTTTAACGACTCAGCGATAATGTGTTTGACTGATTTTTTTCGAAATAAATTCATTTTAAAACTTGCTAAGAGTTTAGGCAAGTATAAGCAAATAAGATAAAATAGTTAGACTGATTTCAATATTCTAAGGTGTAAAAGTTATTATACCATTACTACTATTAATGTCTAAAATGGGATAATCATTAAAATCAACCGAAGCATCTCCATTAAGGTCAAAAGAAAAATACCCTAAATCGCCATTTGAACTCGAAATATCTAAGTCTGGATAATCATTAAAATCTACTGATCCATCTTGATTAATATCTCCACTGAAAATAGCAAATTTAGAATTACCCATATCGGATAGATTACTTCCAAAAGCCTGCGAAATGCTTGAACTAAAATTGTAGCTAGTTGAAGCAGTAATTGCAATGGGAAGCGTACTCCATGTTTCGATTGAATTACGATGCTTAATAACCAGGTAATAACTATTGCCGAGGCTGCCAGCAGGAAACACAAGGTTCGCTGTACCATTGATACTTAAAGTGCCCGTGGCTGAAAATGCTAAGCTGTATGGTGCAGTTGCATTGTGAAGTTCAACAACAATCGTATCAGCAATGATGCTAGGGCTTGTTCCGTTGGCAGCAAATGGTGATGCAATCATTGTATTGCTTCCTAAATATAAACCTTCTAAAAAAGCAGTAATAGATAGTTGTGCTGTGCCTGCCAATCTTGATACGGTTATGGTATAAGTTTGAATGGTAGTTCCATCTTGAGCTGTAACTTTTGCATCAACAGTATTTGAACCTACATTTAAAGCCAAGGCAGAAGATGAAGAACCACTAACAACTGTTGTGTAAGATCCATTATTTATCCTAACTTGAATAGTTGCATTGGCATCCGACTTGGTAGGTGTAACAGTAACACTAGACACAGAATTAATAACGCTAACACTATAGGAGAAAGTGGATGCAATAAAGCTTGGAGTTAGTGTACCTGAACTTATGGTAAGGGCAGACAAATTTGAATTATTAGAAGCCAATCTGCTTAAAGTAATTGTATAGGTTTTAATGGTGCTACCATCTTGTGCCGTCACCTTCACATCTAAGGTATTTGAACCAACATTCAATGATAAGGAAGAGGATGCAGATCCACTGATAACACTTGCATAGGTACCACCATTTACCCTCACTTGAATACTTGCATTCGCATCTAATTTGGTTGGTGTGACCGTAATGCTTGAAATAGAATTTGCAACACTGGTTGTGTATGAAATAGTTGATAAATTGAAGTTAGGTGAAAGCGTTCCATTGCTCAAACTAAGAGCTGATAAGTTTGCATTATTAGAATACACCGTAAAAGAAGAACTATTACCTGTGCTTATATTTGATGTGCAATTAGATGCGTTTCGAATGGATGTTATCACCACATTGGTTGAACCATTATTGGCCAAAGTAGATGTAGAAAAGGTTCCTGAATTGGATGACATCGTAATTGAACTAGTATTTCCCGTAGCTGAATTTGCTCCAGTCAAATTATAGGTTACGGTATAGGTTCCAGCTGCAAGGCTCGATGAAGAAACGGTTACTGTTGAGAAATTTCCCATACCAACATTTGAGGCTGCTAAAGAGAAATTAGATACAATAGGCAATGCATTCACACTAACAGTTGGTGAATTGCTCATTTGTTGACTACATAAACTTGTTGCGTTAGTAGCTAATACGTTAAATGTAGTGGCACTTGTAAGATTACCAGTTGGCAAATTAAGACTTGCTCCATTGCCCACAATGGCAGAACCAATATTTACATTGCCCGTATTATTCCGAAGTTGATATCGCTCAGTTGCTAATGAATTTGCGACTATGATATTTGTTGATGAACCACTGCATACTGAGCTGACAGATGCTGTAACCGTTTTATTTGTTGGCAAAGAATTAATGGTTATGGTGGCTGATGAACCAGTAAAGCCAGTTGATCTTGTACAGTTAGCATCTGCCACTGAAACCAAAGTGTAATTGGTGGTAATTGTAACAGGTGTTGTAAAAACGTTAAATGCAGTGGCACTCGAAACATTTGAGACGGTTCTATTTGCAACACCATCATTATAAATAACAGTAAAAGGAGCAATACCCGCATTACTAGTAAATGTCAATTGTCCCGCACCAGTCAAACAGAAAGGACCATTTGCCGATAAGCTTCCTTGTGGTGAGGCTAAGTAATTTACAGTCACATCTGCAAAACTGTTGCAAGTGCCGTTGGTAATGGTCCACTTAAAAACATAAATACCCGCCAAACTCACTGTAGCTGTAGAACTTCCTGAGGAAGCAGCACTAAAACTAACCGTGCCTGGTCCTGATAATTTACTCCATGCTCCTGTGCCATTTGTTGGAATATTTCCACCCAAAGCAGAAGAAATTAAACTTCCACAAATACTTTGGTTTGAGCCTACCGTGGCTACCTCAGGGATATTATCAAACACTACTGTTCGAATTCTAAGATCATTATACGATACCCATGATGAACCATTATAGTAAAAAGATCTTGCAGCAGATGTTAAGGATTCATAGCCTATTCCCCAAGTGTCTGTAGCACCTGGCACAAGTACAACAAAGTAATCCGTACCACTACTAACTGATAAACCAAGTGAACTAACATCGTAATAATTCCATGAAAATTTTGAAATGCTTGATGGTGTTACACTCAAACTTCCCAAAAGAGTTCCAGGTATGCCTGAACTGTTTGTTCTAATTTCAATGGTAAAACTAGTGGCAGGAATTGTGGTATACGTTTTAAAATATACTCCTCCTAATTTTCCCGAAGATGTTGGTGTAAATCGAATGGCAGCCTTGTTAGAACCTAAATTTAAGTTACCATTACTAGCACCACCCGTTGATGAATCATAACTATAGGTTGTACGACCTAAAGATTGACAAAACAGCATAGAGGCTGCGGCTTTGTAAACATCAATTTTACCACTTCCCCATGTATTGTTTGAGCTGGCTCCTGTAAATACATCTTTTGTTGCGGTATTGGCAATTGCGTTCTTTAATTCAGTATATGTAGCATTGCTTTTTGCTTGAAGCAATAAGGCAACACAACCTGTCACTTCTGGAGTTGCCATACTTGTTCCTTGAATGGCATGATACAATCCATTTACAACTAAGCTCAAAGCAGAGGCCGATACTCCAGCATCCGATGACAAACATGATGCGACTCTTTCGCCATTAGCAGTAATGTTGGGCTTTTGAACATTATCTCTTCTTGGCCCTCTGGAACTAAATGTAGAAATATTGTCTTGAGTGGCATTGCTATTATAATATCCTCCAGGAGCTGTTGAAGAAGCAGAAAACCACTCTAACTTACCTGTATAAGAGGCAACAGTTATAGCATTGGTAGCAGTTCCAGGCGAACCTACCAAATAATTATTATCACCAGAAGTCACAGTAGTAGAAGAGAAATCGGCACCTTTAAAATTTAACCAACCATCAATGGTTAGTGCCGATGCAGTGGCATTATTTAATGTGATAGTCCATGTACCTGATGGATTTGCAGAGGTGCTTGAACGAGTTACATATATGTTGATATATCTATCTCCACTCGATGCATCTACCACATTATCATAATAAACAGTAGCTGTATTACTCAACACACTGGCACTGCTGCTTGACCCGGCATTGGCAGAAACTGTGCCACCACCAGGAACGGTAATAGTAGCATTAACATTGTTGGTATTGTTTACATACATAGTAAATTGAAACACATCGGTTGATGAACTCGAGGCTGCTGCGGGAACATTCAATGTGATGCTTCCTGAACCATTAGCAGTCAATGCAACCTGACGATGTATCAATGAGCCATTGTCGTTACCTGCTGCTATCACAACTGCCCTACCTGCTGCTGAAGTACAAAAATCATCAACTGCTATCTCTTCATCATTGGTTCCATCATGTGCTCCAAATTGTCCACCAATACTCATGTTTACCACGATGGGTTTACCTAAAGCGGTGGCCACATTTTTAAAGAAAGTTAATCCATCAATCTCATTAGTGCTTGAAAAACTTCCATTACCCCCTTTTACAATAATAATATCCGCATTGGGTGCTATGCCTTTATATTTACCTGAAACCAATGCAGCACCATTTCCTGCAGCAGTTCCAGCTACATGGGTACCATGTCCATTGATATCATTTTCTCTCACATAGCCCGCAGGTGTACCATCTATCTCATTGTTTATATGGGTTTGTGTATATTCAACACCATAGTTAAAACCAGCTGGAGAGGCTTCACCAGCAATGGGTGTGATGGTTTGGTCCCAAATTCTTAGAATTCGACTTATGGTTTGATTGCTCGCATTTCTAAAATCAGGATGATCCCAATCAATACCGGTATCAAAAACACCCACTAATACATTGTCACCTTTGTAGGCGGTATTATTCAAATTACCAGAATGCAAAAGCGCAGCCCCACTTGTGGCCACGCTTATATCATTATTGGGCATTATAATTCTAGGCGCATCTATATACTGAATCTCTTTATTTTTAGAGAGCTCTTCTGCCAAAGCCAACGAAGGAAACCAAGCGGTAACAAATTTGGGTAATACACTTTGAACATCAATACCTTTTGTATTTACTATTTCAGGCTTCTTGGTATACACCACCAAGACATAACCTTTCTGGTAATTGCCCGTTTTTTCATAGTATCCATTCACTTCTTGTATTTTAAATAATGAAGGATACGTTGCTTCAGTCTCAGAATTGAGCGGATGCGTAAGCATGTATTTGATGGCAGGAGCCAATTTATTTTGAGCTTGCAAATAGCCTATAGATACAAGGAGAATCAGCATTCCCGCAATGAATCTATTCATAAAATAAATCTTTAAGAACGTGTATTTGTTTCCCATTTGAATGCTATTGAAAGAGGGAAATTAATAAAATAATGATTGCGAAACAATTATAGAGCAGAAACTTGACAAAAAATAGTTATGTCCTCTGTTAATTGAAAATAGACTTTAATTAAAACTATTTACACACTCCTCTCAATATAATCAATCAAAGAATGAATGACTTTGATATGAATTTCTTGTGCTCTATCAGCATAAGGGGCATGTGGTGCGCGAATTTCCACATCACACAAACCATTCATTTTGCCGCCATCTTTACCCGTTAGCCCTACTATTTTTATGCCTTTGCGTTTGGCTACTTCCATGGCATTTAAAACATTTTTACTATTACCACTTGTTGAAATACCAAGCAATACATCCCCTTCCCTACCTACTGCTTCAAGGTATCTGCTAAATACATAATCATAGCCGTAGTCATTTCCTACGCAAGCCATGTGGCTCACATCACTCATGCTAATGGCAGCAATAGCAGGTCTGTCGTTTCTGTATTTACCAGTTAATTCTTCTGCAAAATGCATGGCATCACACATGCTACCACCATTGCCACAACTCAATATCTTGCCACCGTTTTTAATGGATTCAACCATCAATTTTCCTGCAGCTTCAATGTTTTTAAAATTATTATCGTCAGACAAAAACTGACTTAAAACGCTATGTGCTTCTTCAAAATGTTGTTTGATGTTATTCATGCTTTGATTGTTATTTTTGATTGTCATTAGGCTTTATAAAAAAGCACTAAACAAAATTATTTCTTTTCAGCGAAAGCTTTTTTGCCTCCTTCTAAAAACTCAATAAAATGTGGTACTTCCAAATCATACGCTTTTGGTTGAACCAATAAATTACCATCTCCATCCACCAAGCAATAGTAAGGCTGGGCATTGGCATTAAACTTACTTATTTGCAAATCGGCATTTTGTTTTCCAATGGTTTTCTTTTCACGGTTATCGTATGTACTCGTGTACCATTCATTTTGTGGTAATTCTGTTTTGTCGTCCACATAAAGGGCAACTACTACATAGTCATTATTCATACGTTTCAACACCCCTGTATCGCTCCATACATTGGCTTCCATCTCACGGCAATTCACACAACCATGACCTGTGAAATCAATAAAAACAGGCTTATTTACTTTCTTTGCATAAGCCAAGGCTTGCTTGTAATCATAGAAACCATTGATTTCATGAGGCAATTTGAAAAGCTCTTTGAATCTCACTTCACCTAAATCGTTTTTAGGTTCAGCACCTGCATGGCTACTTGCCTTTTTACTTAAATCAAAATCCAAGGTTTCTTGTGGCGGCAAATAGCCAGAAAGCGCTTTTAAAGGTGCTCCCAAAAGTCCAGGAATTAAGTATAACACAAAAGCGAATGTAGCAATAGACATAACCAAACGAGGTACGCTTAAATAAGGAATATCACTATCATGACTGAACTTTAATTTACCTAACAAATACATTCCCATTAAACTGAATATGACAATCCAAATGGCGATATACACCTCTCTGTCTAATAAACCCCAGTGGTAGGTTTGGTCTGGAATAGATAGAAACTTAAAGGCAAAAGCCAACTCTAAAAATCCAAGAACAACCTTTACTGAATTTAACCAACCACCACTCTTAGGCAAATTTTGCATGGCCGAAGGAAACATTGAAAACAAGGTGAAAGGCAATGCCAATCCAAAACCAAAAGAGGCCATACCTAATAAAGGTTTCATAAATTTACCTCCTACAGCTTCAATCAATAAACTACCGACAATAGGACCCGTGCAACTGAAAGAAACCAGAGCCAAAGTAAATGCCATAAAAAATATGCCTACAAAAGATCCCATGCTCGATTGTGAGTCAACCTTGTTTACAAATTGATGAGGTAAGGTAATTTCAAACATCCCTAAAAACGATGCTGCAAACACGATGAAGATAACGAAGAATAAAATATTAGGTACCCAATGTGTGCTGAGCCAATTACCAAAATCAGGACCAAGACCAAACAAGGCAAATACTAAGCCTAATGATGCATAAATGCCAACGATAGACAATCCAAAAGTCATTGCACGTGTGATGGCTTGACCTTTATTAGCGCTCTTTTTGGTGAAGAAGGTTACTGTCATAGGAAGCATTGGAAAAACACAAGGTGTAACAACGGCTACTAAACCTCCTAAAAAGGCAAAGAATAAAAAGGCTAGTAAAGATTTTTGATTACCACCTGCTACATCTGAAGTGCCTATTACTTGATTGTTTGTTGGCTGATTAGTAGATGTGCTGATAGCTTTTGAAGTATCAGGTGTTTGTTCGGATACCTTAGATGTATCAATGGTTTCAGGTTTAGCTTCAATAGGTGTAGCAACAGAAGCAGCAGCCTCAGTCACTTTCAACTTAAACTCCAAGTCATCTTCAAAATTCACACACATGCCACTTACTTCAGAGCATTCTTGAAATTCGATTGCAATTTTTATGACAGGATTAGCTTGTAGGATTTTTACCTTTTGGCGAAACTCTGCCTTGTGAAAGAACTTAGAAACAGTGCCATTCCATATATCATCAAATATTTTCTTGGTGCCAATGGGTTTCAACTTACCAATGATTTTATAGGAAGGGTGCTTTTTGAAATCAAAAAATGCTACGATAGGACCAAGGCTAGCGTCAAAATCATTGGCATACATATACCAATCTTTTTCAATAGGGCTTTCAAAAATCAATTCTACTTCATCACCCACTTTTATTTCTTTTTTGTCGGTTGATAAATTCCACTTTGGCTTTTGCCTTAACTGAGAAAACCCACTGAAACTAAGTCCAACAAACAAAATGGCAACAATAATTTTTCTTAAAAACATAATTCTGTTATTTGATTTGAATTAAAATATGTTAGGAAACAAAAATAAGATTTATTGGCAAACTGCCTTATAATTTTACATTAAACTGAGATATGTCTATTTTATTGCCTACATCATTGAATTAATAAAATATGCATATATTCTAAATCTGTATATAACAATCTCTTTATAGTTGAGTTAAACAGAGACTTTATTTATAATTTTATACATTGCAAAACATTTCATTTTGATTATTTTTGATAAACCATAACCATGAAAAAACTACTACTTATAGCTGTCATTAGTTTGTTAAACAGTTTTGCTTTTTCTCAAATTAGCAATTCACAAATAGATGCTACTCTTCGAGCCAAAGGACTTGATCCATTAACAAATGATACCTATATTATTACCTCACAAACAAATTCTAATGGTATTGGTGTTAGTCATGTTTATCTGCGTCAAACGGCCAATGGTATTGAGATTTTCAACGCCAATCCTGCCCTTCATTTTGATAAAAATGGCAATGTTTTTAGTTTTAGCAATGCTTTTATCAAATCAGCCAAAAGCATGCTTGTAGCTTCTAATAATAGTACATCTTATACCAAAGCCATCGAAAATGTTGCTTTGCAATTGGGTCTTAAAGTGAATTTTTCAGTAAACAAAACCAATCCTCAAACCAATGAATATGTAGTAAGCGACAGAAAAGCTTCTAGCAAAGACATCAAAGCAAAATTGTATTATTTGTTGCTTGACAAAGAGATTAGATTGGTGTGGAATATTGAGTTTTTTGTAGATAATACAGGTGATTGGTGGAACAAACGGGTAGATGTGAATACTGGAAAAATTATTGACGAAAACAATTGGACAACTCATTGCGATACCAAACAAGTGATCAAAAAGTTAAAAAAAAAAGAAAAATTTAGTTTCGTTTTCCCCGACAACGAAGCCCTTATGAAAACTGGAAATGGAAGTTATAAAGTATTTCCATTGCCGGCAGAAAGTCCTCAAAAAACCCCTTACCAATTAGTAAACAGCCCCGCCAATACACTTGCATCTCCGTTTGGATGGCACGATATAAATGGAGTAGCAGGCGCAGAGTATACCATTACACGAGGTAATAATGTGTGGGCTAAAGAAGATACTCTTGACTTAGACAGTACAATTGGATTTGCACCAAATGGTGGGGCTTCACTTACCTTTGATTATCCTTATAACAATAACATTGACGCCAACCCTCGTGACAATTTAAGTTCAGCCATCACCAATCTTTTTTATTGGAACAATATTGTTCATGATGTTTTTTACCAATACGGTTTTGATGAGCAAGCAGGTAATTTTCAAGAAACCAATTATAAAAATAATAGTTATGGTAATGATTTTGTTTATGCAGATGCCCAAGATGGAAGTGGTAGTAACAATGCCAATTTTTCAACACCTCCCGATTCTGAAAATCCAAGAATGCAGATGTATGTATGGGAAGTTGCCATAGGGAATTTGATAAATATTAACTCCCCAACTTCATTAAAGGGCAAGTATTTATCAGCAGTTGCATCGTTTGGTCCATATCCTAAAATGCCAGGGTTTTCAGGTGATTTAGTCCTTGCACTAGATGCTTCGATAAATCCAACTCTATGTTGTTATTCAATAACCAATGATTTAACAAACAAAATTGCTTTAATAGACAGAGGTTCATGTGTTTTTGTTGATAAAGTATATAATGCTCAGTTAGCAGGAGCTAGAGCAGTTATAATTATAAATAATATAAACGGTCGCCCTTTTTCGATGGCAACAGGTGGCAACGGAAAAGAAAAGTTTATCACCATACCATCAGTAATGATTACAAAAGAATTTGGTGATACCTTAAAACAAGCATTGTTGAATAATCAGTCAATTAATATAACCCTTGTTGATTCAATAAAAGATAAACCTTCTTTTACTGATAGCGATTTTGACAATGGGGTTATTATTCACGAATATACACATGGCTTATCGAACAGATTAACTGGCGGCCCATTTAATACAAATTGTTTGAGCAATGCTGAACAAGGTGGTGAAGGCTGGAGTGATTTTTTTGCTTTGGCATTAACAGCTCATGCCTCCGATAACCCTCAAGCTGGACGGGGTATGGGAACTTATTTAATTGGTGAAGATACATTAGGAAATGGAATTAGAGACTACCCTTATAGTCGCAATATGTCAATTAATCCTGTAACTTATAATAACATTAAAACCAACCCTGAAGTGCATTATGTTGGATTCGTTTGGTGTACTATGTTGAATGACATCATGTGGGATATGATAGATAAATATGGATTTAACAATGATTTATACACTGGCAATGGGGGCAACAATAAAGCCATGAAGCTTGTGATGGAAGGTCTAAAACTGCAGCCCTGTTCTCCAGGTTTTGTAGATGCACGAGATGCTATCCTTTTAGCCGACTCTCTAATAAATAATTTTGCTAATAAAGATTTATTATGGAAAGCCTTTGCTCGCAGGGGTTTGGGATATGGTGCTGACCAAGGCTCTTCAGTAGATGTAAGTGATGGTATTGAATCTTTTACGCTTCCTCCACCACCTAAACAAAATATTGGATTAGATGAAATGTTGAACGAAAAATGGGTGAAACTATATCCAAATCCAAACAAAGGGACATTTACAGTGGAGACTGAAAAGGAAGTACTAATCAATAAGATTTGTGTATATGACATTGCAGGCAAACAAGTATTTAGTGAAGTGCCGCAAAAGCAAAACATGAAACACATACTAAATGTAGTATCAATTGAAACAGGAATCTACCTTGTTCAAATTGAAACCGAAAAAGGTATCTTTTTAAAAAAAATGATTATTGAATAATATCTATTATTAACTGCATTAGGGCACAAATACAAAAATTTTTCAATTATTTGATTTCTCCACTATTGCTAGCCCAACCCATCCAAATTTATTTTATAGTTTTCGTTTGGTTTAGATACTAAGTGAGTATAAAAATTTTTACAACCCACCTAATCAGTGTTGAAAACGAATTGAGACAATTATACTTTCTTCAAACTTGTAAAAACCAAATCATTTAGAAAAGCAGTTATTTTGTTTTCCTCTTTTGTATTTCCAAAATCGGTAAGTGACGGCAAATTATTCATAAAGAAATTTTGAAAATGTGCCATCTCAATAATTGTAGACGCTAATGACTTTGGATATTTATATTTAGGATTGCATGCTGAAATAATATTTCCAATGACCAAACACAGATCTTTATATGGCTTAAAAAAATGCTGCTTATTGTCCTCACCAACTTGTTTGGTAAGATATGCCTTTGACCCTTCTGCGATAATAATTTGGTGCAACAAATTTTCATTTATATAACTTGTTTGCTCATCATCTTCTACAGCTGTTGCCAGTAGTTTTATTACCTTTTTTAACTTGACAGTTGGATCTTTAATATTGTTGGTTTGAAAACTTATCTGGAATTCAAGCCAACCCCAATACCAAGCCGCCAAATAAACCAACAATTTATGTTTGTTTTCAAAATAGCGGTAAATACCAGCTTCTGTTGTGCCAATAACTTCAGCTAATTTTTTAAAAGTAAATGCTTCAAAACCATTTTTGTGAATTAACTGAACACTGTGTTTAAGTATGTTCTTCCCCAATTCTGAACTTTCAGGATTGCGAAGAAATAAGGCATCATTCATGGTAATATGTAACTGTAACTTCATTTCAATTGTGTATTACTGCTTTTAAGTAACTCGGCAAAGCTAAGAAAAATATTATTACAATTATTAAAAATAGTATTACTATCTTTATAAAAACTATTCCTATCTTTGTCCCCGAACTTAAGAATTAGTTGTTTGCACACAAATAGTTTTTATTAACTAAATACAAAATGGATAAAGAAACTTACGGTTTTAAAAAGTTATTAGATTTAATAAAATTAGAAAGGAAGGAAATAGCCGACATATACTTTTATGCCATTCTGAGTGGATTAATTCAATTAAGCTTGCCATTAGGTATTCAAGCCATTTTAGGTTTTGTACTAGGTGCTACAATGGTTACATCGGTTTACATATTAATTTTCATTATCATTATTGGTGTTGTGTTATTAGGATATCTTCAAATTAGTCAAATGAAAATAATTGAAAAAATACAACAAAAAATCTTTGTTAGATATGCATTTGCTTTTGCTCAAATTATCCCAAATTTCAACTTAAAAGATACTGATAAATACTATTTGCCAGAAAAAATAAACCGCTTTTTTGAAACAATGAACATACAAAAAGGCATTTCGAAAATATTATTAGATATTCCGGCAGCTGTGATTCAAATTGCTTTTGGCCTAATTTTACTTTCGTTGTATCATCCACTATTTATCACATTCTCTGTAATTTTGGTTTTAATATGCTATATAATTTTCAAGTTTACAAGCAAAAAGGGATTAGAAACTAGCATTGCTGAAAGTAATAATAAATACAAATTAGTAGCTTGGTTGGAAGAAATGGGAAGAGTAATAAAATCACTAAAATATAGCCATGGAACAAATTTAAATTTGGTAAAAACCGATGAATTAGTTTTGAACTACATTTCGGCTCGGACCTCTCATTTTCAAGTTTTGTTGGTTCAATTCAAATCAATTGTATTTTTTAAAGTAAGCATCACTACGTTGATGCTCACTTTAGGATCTTATTTATTGTTTAATCAACAAATAAATATCGGTCAATTTGTGGCTGCAGAAATTATCATTATTTCAGTAATAAATTCGGTAGAAAAACTAATCGTTAGTCTTGAAAACATTTATGATGTAATTACAGGTTTGTATAAATTAAATTCAGTGCTTGAATTAACACAAGAAAAAGATGGAAGCATTGATTTAACAACATCAGAAGTTGATATTTTAGTGAGTAAAATTGATTTCTCGTACAATGAAAATCAAAAAGTTTTTAAAAAACTTTCTATGAGTTTTCCTAAAAACAGCATCACTTGTATTTCAGGTGAAGAAAATAGTGGAAAATCAACATTACTAAAATTGCTAACCAGCACTTATCAATGCGATAGTGGATTAATTACTTTCAATAATATTCCACTTCAAAACTACACTTTAAAAAGTCTGCGATCACAAACAGGAGTTCTATTGAATGAGCAAGACCTTTTTGAAGGGACACTATATGAAAATATTACTTTAGGCAGAACAGAAATTACCATTGAAAATATTTTAGCATTAACTAAAAAGTTGGGCTTTGAAAATTTTATTTCCTATTTCCCACTTTCATTTAACAGCATAATTGATCCATTAGGAAAAACCTTGCCAACTTCCATTTCAAAGAAAATTTTATTGCTGAGAGCATTGATTCATAATCCAATTTTGTTAGCATTAGAAGAACCTTGGAGTGGGCTAGACGAGCACGTAAAAGAAAACCTTCAAGCATATCTTTTTGAAGCATCAAAAACCAAAACAATTATTGTAACTACAAACGACAATGATTTTGCGGAAAAATGCACAAAACAATTTCATTTAACTAACGATAACGCTATTGTTAAAAAATAAAAAAATGAAACAAAACAGTAAACTATATAAATCATCAGAAGCTATTTATTTGATAAACGAAAAAAGTAAGGTGCACTATTTCTTTTGTGGTGCCATGTTTTTTTTAATTGTACTCATGTTTTTACCATGGACACAAAATATTAAATCAGCAGGAAATATAACTACGCTAAAACAAGAAAACCGTCCGCAAAAAGTGAATTCACCTATTCCAGGAAAGATTAGTAAATGGCTGGTTAAAGAAGGAGATTTTGTAAAAAAAGACGATAGCATTTTGATATTGACAGAAATTAAGGAAGACTACTTAGATCCTCAATTAATAGCACGAACAAAAAGCCAATTAGATGCAAAAAATGAGAGTATTTTATTCTATCAAGGAAAAATAAATACAACCAATATGCAAATTGGTAATTTGAACAAATCAAAAAGACTGAAAATTGTTCAATTAAGCAATAAATTGAAGCAATTAAATAATAAGTTAACAAGCGAAAAAGCTGAATTGGTTGCCAATGAAAATGAAGTAAAATTATTGAAAAATCAGTACGAAAGGCAATTGAAAATGTATGAGGAAGGCTTGGTTTCTCAAACACAATTTCAACAACGAAATATTCAATTTCAAAATGCCACTGCAAAAAAAATAAATACTGAAAATAAAATTTCGCAAACACAACAAGATCTAATCAATATTCAAATTGAACAAAACGGTATTGAACAAGAATATGCTGAAAAAGTGAATAAAGCCGAAGGTGATAAGTTTCAAAACTTAAGTTACATAGCAACCACACAAGGTGAATTGGCGAAGCTTCAAAATCAAGTGAGCAATTATACCATTAGAAATGGAATGTATTTAATCACTGCTTCACAAGATGGCCAAATTGTTCAAGCTAATAAATCGGGAATTGGCGAAATTTTGAAAGAAGGGGAAACCATTTCAATCATTGTTCCAACTAGGGTGGATTATGCAGTGGAAATTTTTGTAAAACCAATGGACTTGCCTTTAGTAAATAAAGATCAAGCTGTAAGATTTACGTTCGATGGATTCCCTGCTATTGTATTTAGCGGTTGGCCCGAAGGCAGTTATGGAACTTTTGCGGGTAAAGTAGTTTCTATAGAAAGTACCATTAGCGATAACGGCTATTACAGGGTTTTGGTGGCTGAAGACAGTTCACGTATAAAATGGCCACAACAACTTCGAATTGGAACAGGAGCTCAAGGTATTTTATTAATAAACGATGTGCCAATTTGGTATGAATTATGGCGAAATATTAATGGTTTTCCAGCCGATTTTTATGCCAATAAAAAAAATAAAACTAAATGATAAAATATAAAATTTGTCTTTTTATTCTGTTCATTTCTTGCCAAGTTTTTGGGCAAAAAGATACAGCCACATTAAATGTAGAACAGGTTCTAGAAATTGTAAAAAACTATCATCCAGTAGTAAAACAAGGTAATATCAATATTGAGAAATCAAAAGCCAGTATTACCATTGCTCGTGGTGCGTTCAATCCAATAATTGGCAATTACCTTACCAATAAAACCTTTGATAACACTAAGTATTATGATTACATAAATCCTAATATTACGCTCCCTACTTGGTTTGGAGTTGAAATTTCAGCTGGATTAGAAAACTTGTCTGGAAATCGTTTTGATCCTTCAGAAACATTGGGACAAACCAGTTATTTAGGAGCTAATATACCACTACTTAAAAATTTATTGATGGATAAACGCAGGGCTTATTTGAAGCAATCGAAAGTTTATAATAACATGGCAATAACTGAACAGCAAGTGTTAATCAATAATATTTTGATGGATGCTGCTGCGCAATATTGGGAATGGGTAAATACCTTTAAAGCTTTTGAAATAGCTGAAAAAAATTTAGTGTTGAGTAAAAAACGTTTTGAATTGGTTAAACGAACCTTTCAAAACGGTGATCATTCTGCCATTGACACCATTGAAGCACAATCGCAATTTCAAAATTTTGAAATTCAAAAAAACGAAAGCTGGTTAAAATTTCAAAATGCTGGATTAGAATTAAGTGCGTTTTTATGGCAAACCAATAATACTCCTTATGAATTACCGAAATATGTTGTTCCTCAAAATGGTTGGGATAATGAAAAAAATATTCAAAATTTCTCTATTCGTGAAGAAGAATTATTGGCAAGCGCCCAACAATTTCATCCTGAATTACAAATTTACAAACAGAAACTAAACGTTTTTGAAATAAATAAAAAACTAAAATTTCAAGAACTTTTGCCCAAGTTGGATTTTCGTTATAATCACTTAAGCAAAGGATATAATGTGCTTTCGAACGAGATGATGCCGTTTCAAAACAACTATCAATATGCGCTAAAACTTGAAATGCCTTTATTGTTTTCGCAAGGAAGAGGTGAGTTTAAAATAGCTAAATTGAAAATAGAAGAAATCAAAATTGCTC
>CAIVPY010000569.1 GCA_903907885.1 uncultured Bacteroidota bacterium | reverse complement strand
TCACAGGCGAATATTCAATTATGCGCCACATGATGAACCTTGAGTCTGTAGTTACTTACGAAGGAACACATGATATTCACTTGTTAATTACAGGTATGGATATTACAGGCATTAGTGCTTTTGAATAGGTATTTGTTTTTTAAAGTGTTTAGCTTAAAATTTAAATATGCAGATACAAGCTATTAACCTAGAAGAATATTTGGCTCATTTGCCTGAAGACAGGATGCATGCCCTGAAGAAATTGCGTGAAGTTATTTTGGCAAACTTACCTGAAGGATTCGAAGAACGCATCAGTTATGGTATGATTGGCTATGCAGTGCCGCATCGTATTTTTCCTGCGGGTTATCATTGCAATCCCAAAGAGCCATTGCCCTTTATGAGTATTGCTTCGCAAAAGAATTTTATTGCTTTATACCATATGGGTTTGTATGGCAATCCTAAACTACTTGATTGGTTTGTGTTTGAATACCCTAAACACTGCAAAACCAAATTGGATATGGGTAAAAGCTGTGTGAGGTTTAAAAAGCCTGCTGATATTCCCTTTGATTTGTTAGCAGAATTGATTCGAAAAATAAGTGTACAAGATTGGATAGATTGTTATACCCAAGTTTTAAGCACCCATAAAAAGAAATAAATATAAAGCGGCCTTTGGGTAGCTTTTTTTAGAATGTAGATTTCCAAATTTTGTCAGAGGCATCCAAATATTCTGATAATGCTGCAGAGCCATACCATTTGTATATTTCTGGCTCTAGTATTTTTTCATTAATGGCAGCATCTGTTTTAAGCAATTCTTTGGCTTCTTCTTCAGTGGTCACATTCAATATGAAAATGCCTCTGTAGGATTTTTCGTTTTTCACGAGTGGTCCTGCCACCAATAGTTTATTGATTTTCACCAATCTATTAATATTAGCCATGTGGCCCGCAAAACAACTGTCAACATATGCCTTTTCGCTACGCTTGTTTTCACCTGTTTTAAGTATCACCAAAATAAATTTTTTCATGCCATAATTGTCCGCTCCAAGCTTTTTGGCTAAGGTTGAATCATACTTTGGGTTATTGCTTTGACTGTATAGGCTAGCAGTTGATAATATCAGAATGGCAATACTTAGTAAGCTTTTCATAAAATTGGTTTTAAAAGATTTAAATGTAATTGTCTGAAACAAATATATTTACTTTTACAAATTTTAAGCCATTGGCAAATAAAATATACCTAAATCTCAAACTCAATTAATAATTAAATAATCACAGAAGAAGTTAAGCAAGCACATTTTTTTTGGTGAGTAAATTGATTATAGTTGCAAAACTAAAAAACAACATTTTAATGAAATCAGATATAGAGATAGCACACGACACACAATTATCACCCATTCAAAAAATTGCTGCCTCAATAGGCATTAGCGAAGATCAATTGGAGCAATATGGCAAGTACAAAGCCAAAGTAAACGTAACTTTTGATGAAGCTAAAATAGCGCAGTCGAACTTAATATTGGTAACGGCCACTACTCCCAACAAAAGCGGAAGTGGCAAAACCACTACCTCGGTAGCATTGGCTCAAGGATTAAATAAAATTGGCAAAAAGGCCATTGTTGCCCTACGCGAGCCTAGTCTTGGGCCTTGTTTTGGTATGAAAGGTGGCGCTGCTGGCGGTGGATACAGCCAAGTGCTTCCTATGGAAGATATTAATTTACATTTTACGGGTGATTTTCATGCCATTACTTCGGCTAATAATACCCTTGCCGCTTTAGTTGATAATTATCAGTATCATAACAAAAACAATGGCAAAGGACTTAAACAAATATTGTGGCGTAGGGTTTTGGATGTAAACGACCGCAGTTTACGTTTTATGGTTTCGGGTTTAAATGGATCCACTAATGGAATCCCAACAGAAACAGGATTTGATATTACTCCTGCTTCTGAGATTATGGCCATCTTTTGTTTATCAAACTCACTTGATGATTTAAGGAAGCGTTTAGAAAATATTCTTTTAGGTTATCGTTTGGATAATTCTCCATTTTATGTAAGAGATTTAGGAGTTGCTGGCTCATTAGTAGCTTTGTTAAAAGATGCATTTCAACCCAATTTAGTTCAGACTATAGAAAAAGGAGCTGCCTTTATTCATGGTGGTCCGTTTGCCAACATTGCTCATGGTTGCAATAGTATTATGGCTACCAAGTCGGCTATGCAATTTGCCGATTATGCCATAACAGAGGCTGGTTTTGGTAGCGATTTAGGTGGTGAGAAGTTCTTAAATATCAAATGCCGTGCAGCGGGTATTGCTCCCAAAGCAACGGTTTTAGTAACCACCACTCAATCTATCAAACTACATGGCAAAGTGGACGAAAAACTAATCAAGCAGCCAAATATGGCAGGTTTGAAAGAGGGAATTAAAAACGTAGAACGTCATATCGAAAGCTTACAGAAATTTGGACAAACAGTAATTGTAGCTTTAAATAAATTTGGTTTTGATACCGATGAAGAAGTGGCTTTTATTGAAGATTGGTGTAAAGAAAAAGGTGCCGAGTTTGCAATAAACGAAGGCTTTGCCAAAGGAGGCGATGGTGCTATTTCTCTTGCCCAAAAACTTGTTGAGGTGGTTGAAAATCATCCGTCAAAACCAATTGTTCACACTTATGAGTTAAACCAAAGTATCGAAGAAAAGATTACCCAAATTGTAAAAAATGTTTACAAAGGAAATGGCATTACCCTTGGTAAAAATGCCAAAGCAGCTTTGAAAAAAATAAATGAATTAGGCGTTTCAAATTTACCAGTTTGCATAGCTAAAACGCAGTTTAGTTTTAGTGATGATGCTTCGCGTGTGGGTGCAGCCGAAGGCTTTACTTTAAATATTGAGAATTTGATACTAAACAATGGCGCAGGTTTTATTGTGGCTGTAGCTGGCGAAATTATGCGTATGCCAGGTTTGCCAAAAGAACCTGCCGCTATGGTAATTGATGTAGTAAATGGTGAAATTACAGGATTAAGTTAATTAGGCTTTTAGAAAAATAATTATGTGATTAATTGATAAAAGTTATTTTCGTATCGTTTCACTTGTATAAGAATTAAATATGGCAACAACAATAGAAAATGAATTAGAGTCGGTGGTAATAAGGTTTGCAGGCGATAGTGGAGATGGAATGCAGCTAACCGGAACTCAATTTAGTAATACAACCGCACTATTCGGAAACGATATTGCTACTTTTCCAGATTTCCCCGCTGAGATACGTGCCCCGATAGGAACATTGGCTGGGGTTTCGGGCTACCAAATACATTTTGGCAGTAAAAAAATAAACACCCCTGGCGACTTGAGCGATGTGTTGGTGGTGATGAACGTAGCTGCCTTAAAAGCCAACTTAAAAGGCTTACGAAAAGGGGGAGTAATCATTGCGAACAGTGATGGTTTTGATTCTAAAAATATGCGTTTGGCGAATGTGCCTGAAGACAAAAACCCTTTGTTGGATGGATCGTTAAGCCAATATGATGTTAAGACTATCGATGTAACAAAAATTACACGTGCAGCATTGGCTGATAGTGGCATGGGGACAAAAGAAATCGACCGATGCAAAAATATGTTTGTATTAGGTTTGGTTTACTGGATGTATCACCGCGATATGCAAAGTTCTATTGATTTTATCACAAGCAAGTTTAGCAAAAACCCAGCGGTGATGAATGCCAATATAAAAGTAATGCAGGCTGGTTGGAGTTATGGCGAAACAACCGAAATGTTTGCCAACAGATACAATGTGGCTCCAGCCCAAATGGAAACAGGCATCTATAGGAGCATTATGGGTAATGAAGCTGCTGCCTATGGTTTGATTGCAGCATCAGTAAAATGTGGTTTGCCTTTATTCTATGGCACCTACCCAATAACTCCTGCTTCTGATATTCTTCACGAATTGTCAAAATATAAAAACTTTGATATAAAAACCTACCAAGCAGAAGATGAGATAGCAGCTATCTGTTCATCTATTGGTGCAGCCTTTGGAGGCAGTTTGGCCATTACAGGCTCATCAGGACCGGGCATAGCCCTAAAGGGTGAAGCCATTGGTTTAGCAACCATGCTTGAAATGCCTTTGGTGATTGTAAATGTGCAACGTGCGGGACCAAGCACAGGTATGCCTACCAAAACCGAGCAAGCAGATTTGATGCAGGCCATGTACGGAAGAAATGGCGAATGTCCAGTAGTGATATTAGCCGCACAAAGCCCTTCTGATTGTTTTACTTTGGCTTATGAAGCATGCAGAATAGCTTTGCAACACATGATTCCTGTGTTCTTGTTAACTGATGGTTATATTGCCAATGGTGCTGAGCCATGGAAATTCCCTCAAAGCAAAGATTTACCAGAAATAAAAGTAGAATTTGCCCCTCAACGCGCAGCCGATGATAGCAAATTTATGCCTTACCAACGTGATGAAAAACTAACACGTCCTTGGGCTATTCCTGGTACCAAAGGTCTTGAGCATCGCATTGGTGGTATAGAAAAACAAAACATCACTGGTAACATCAGCTATGATGGCGACAACCATGAATTAATGACCCATTTGCGTCAAGAAAAAGTAGATAAAGTAGCTGATTATATTCCTTTGCAAACCATTGACAATGGTGCTGAGACTGGAGATTTATTAATCCTTGGTTGGGGTGGAACTTATGGTGCACTGAAAACAGCAACTACCATTTTAAGAGGAGAAGGATTGAATGTTTCTCATGCACATGTTAGGTATTTAAGTCCATTCCCTAAAAACTTAGGTGACATACTTAAAAACTTTAAAACCGTTGTGGTGCCTGAGTTAAATAATGGTCAATTGGTGAAAATTATTAGAGACAAATATTTTGTAGATGCCATTCCTTATAACAAAATTCAAGGGCAACCTTTTATGAGTGATGAGGTAGTGAGAAAGATAAAAGAGATACTTGCTTAAGACTAAATTAAAAACATCAACTGAAAATAATAAATAATGTGGGTCTTGGATTTAAGTAATTCAAATTCCAAGATTCAAAATTCAAAATTTATAATATTATGACTGAAATTGCAGCAAAATTAACATCAAAAGATTTCGCATCAGACCAAGAAGTGCGTTGGTGCCCGGGTTGTGGCGATTATAGTATATTAAAACAAGTTCAAACGGTATTACCTGATTTAGGCAGGCCTCGTGAAGAGTTTGTGTTTATTTCAGGTATTGGATGCTCCTCGCGTTTTCCATATTACATGGACACCTTTGGAATGCACTCCATACATGGAAGGGCCACGGCCATTGCAACAGGCTTGAAAGCTACACGCCCAGATTTATCTGTTTGGATTATTACAGGTGATGGAGATTCAATGTCGATAGGTGGAAACCATTTTATACACTTGTTGCGCAGAAACCCTGATGTGAATGTATTGTTGTTTAACAACCAAATTTATGGTTTAACAAAAGGACAATATTCACCTACTTCGGAGCAAGGCAAGGTAACCAAATCAAGTCCGATGGGTTCGGTTGATTATCCATTTAATCCCATTGCATTAAGCTTGGGTGCAGACGCCACTTTTGTAGCGCGTACGATGGACAGAGATCCAAAGCACCAACAAGCCATTATCAAAAGAGGTTACGACCATAAAGGAACATCGTTGGTAGAAATCTATCAAAATTGCAATGTGTTTAATGATGGTGCTTATGAAATATATACCGAAAAAAGCAGCAAGAAAGAAGAAACCTTGATGATGGAACATGGAAAGCCATTGATATTTGGCGAGAACAATGACAAGGGTATTAAATTAGATGGTTTTAAACCTGTTATTGTTAGCTTGAACGATGTTTCGGTAAATGACTTATGGGTGCATGATGAAACGGATTTGGTTAAAGCAACTATTATCTCTCGTTTCTATGACGACCCAAGCAAAGAGAACCATTTCCCTCGTCCTTTTGGGGTGTTTTATGTAAACAATAACAAAAAGACTTTTGATGATTTATTTAATGAGCAAATTGCTGAAGCCAAAGAGAAAAAAGGCACAGGTGATTTAGATAAATTATTAGCAGGTAGAGAAACCTGGGTGGTAAACTAATTGGCCTCTCCCTAAATCCCTCTCCTAAGGAAAGGGACTTTCCAGCACACAAAATCAAAAAAAGCGTTTCCCAAATATTTGAGAAACGCTTTTTTTAAAATATGACTACGTAATGATTTGACATTTTTCTAATTTTTACAATCTTTCGATTTTACTTTCATGACAAAAAAAGAGCGTTACGAAAACATACTCAATTATTTTATTACCAATCAGCCAATAGCTGAAACAGAATTGGAATATGAAAACCCCTATCAATTATTAGTAGCGGTTATTTTATCTGCCCAATGCACCGATAAAAGGGTAAACATAGTTACCCCTCCCCTCTTTCAAATTTTCCCATCACCACAGAAATTAGCACAAGCTGAATTTGATGAGGTTTTTCCTTATATACGTTCTATTAGCTATCCAAACAATAAGACCAAGCACTTGATAGGTATGGCTCAAATGCTTGTAAAAGACTTTGAAGCCAAAGTACCTGAAAGTATAGAAGATTTAGTAAAACTACCTGGAGTTGGTAGAAAAACCGCCAATGTGATTGCCTCTGTGGTTTACAATCAACCTGCCATGGCAGTAGATACACATGTGTTTAGGGTAAGTGCGCGCTTGGGCCTTACTACGGCAGCCAAAACACCTTTGCAAACAGAACAGCAATTGGTAAAAAATATCCCTCAGGAATACATTGCAACCGCTCATCACTGGTTGATTTTGCATGGAAGATATATTTGCCTTGCTCGAACACCAAAATGCGAGGAATGCAAGATTTCACAGTTTTGTAAGTATTATGTAAAGAAGCAGAAGCTTACAAAATGATCATTGTTTAAAGTACCCATGTTTTAACAAAGAGAAAACAAGCGAATCCTCCATTTTCCCTTCTTTACAATAGTGTTCTCGAAGATGACCTTCCTGAATAAATGCGTATTTCTTAACAAGGCTAAGTGATGCTAGGTTATTAGTGCCTATGAATGCTTCAATCCGATGAAGTTTCATTTGATTAAATCCATAATCAATAATAGCTGGAATAGCTTCCGACATAAGACCCTTCCTTTTATCCTCCTCATTGATTAAATGATAAAATATCTCTGCCCTATTGTGGTCAATATACCAAGTGTGAAAACCACAAACGCCAATCACTTTATCATTCGTTTTATCTATCAAATAAAAATATAAAAATGATTTGTTGAAAGTTGTTAGACCTTTATCAATGCGGCTTCCCAATTTTTCAATTTCATCGTCATCCTTTACGCCCCAAAACATTTTTAGTTGTTCTGATGAATAATTTTTGAAAACATAAAGATAAACTTCAGGTGTTACCTTTCTTAATTTTAATCTTTCCGTATCAACGAATTCAAATTCCATAAATTCAAATTCTATTTCAATTTATCTTCAATACAATTTTACCTAGTTGTTCTCCTTTGCTCATTTTATCTATGGCTTCTTGGGCTTTTTCCATAGGGAAAACGGAATCAACCAAAGGCACAATTTTATGGGCATTTACAAAAGCTAGCATCTCTGCAAATTCTTCGTCATTCCCCATCGTGCTACCTAAAATATCTAATTGCTTCCAAAATATTTTTGCTGGTACACCACTATTAAAAGGGCCAAGCGTAGCGCCATACATGGCTATGCGTGCAGCGGGTTTAGCCATATCTACTAATTTGGCAAAAGTATCACCTGCACTGCTATCCACTATGGCATCAAATCCACCATTACTCATGCTTTTCAATTCTTTGTCCCAATTGGCATTTTTATAATTCGCACCTCCTTTGGCGCCCATATCCATGGCAGTTTTTATTTTATCATCACTGCCACTTGTTACATACACATTACAACCTGCTGCAATGGCAAACTGCATGCACAACAGTGCTACACCTCCGCCAATACCTGTTATGAGTACATTCTCACCTGCTTTGGCTTGTGCTCTTTTCATAGTGGCTCTAAATCCAGTTAAGCCGGCTAATGGCAATGCCGCAGCTTCTTCATGGCTTAAATGTGCTGGTTTATGGTGCAACAAACGCGCATCAATTTTCACATATTCGGCAAAGGTTCCATCATTGGGTGTGCCCAAAATAATATAGTCTTTGGCTTGCACCCTCGGGTTGTTTCCCCAATTCAAACTTGGGTTGATGATGACTTCTTTTCCCAGCCAATCTTTGTTTACATCTGATCCTACTTTATCAACCATACCACATCCATCCGAACCTAATATGATGGGATAACGTATGCCCGCATACTGACCTTTTTGTATCCATAAATCCCTGTGGTTATAGGCTGAAGCACTTACTTTTACGAGTGCTTCATGGCTTTCTATTTCAGGAGTAGCTACTTCTTTTACTACTAGTTTTTGGTTTAGTTCTTCTAATACAACTGCTTTCATATTTAATATATTATTTTCTTATTCATCACCTGCTCTGTCAAGCAAAGTTTGGGGTAATGATTTGCTTGCTTTGGCTCCTAGTTTTCTTAATTCATCAGTTCGTTTCACAATATTGCCCGCACCTGTAGATAGCTTATTCATAGCTCCTTCGTATGCCTTTTGCGAATCACGCATTTTATTACCTAAGCCAATCAAATCATCTACAAAGCCTACAAATTTATCGTGTAAATCACCTGCTTTTTTGGCAATGTCTATGGCATTTCTGTTTTGGTATTCAAACCTCCAAATGCTGGCAACGGTTTTTAGTGTAACCAACAAAGTAGATGGACTTACTATCACTATGTTTTTATCGAAAGCCTCGTTGAATAAGGCAGGATCAGCTTGCATGGCCAAGGCAAATGCAGGTTCAATAGGTACAAAAAGAATTACAAAGTCTAAACTTTTTACTTCATATAGGTTTTGATAATTCTTGTCGCTTAGCCCTTTAATATGATTTCTTAAAGATTGCAAATGTTCTTTAAGTGCTTGCGTTTTTTCTGTATCATCTTCAGATGACCAAAACTTTTCATACGCCACCAATGATACTTTTGAATCCACTATCAGTGTTTTGCCTTCAGGCAAATTGATAATCACATCAGGCTGGTAGCGCTTGCCTTCTTCTGTAGTAAAACTTTGCTGTATGCTGTATTCGCGGTCTTTTACTAAACCCGATTTTTCGAGCACACTTTCCAAAATAAACTCACCCCAATTACCTTGTGTTTTGGTTTCACCTTTCAAAGCTTTGGTTAAGTTTTGGGTTTCCTTGCTCATCTGCTGGTTCAATGATTGAAGCATGTTTAGCTGCTCCTTAAGCGATGCCCTATCTTTGCTCTCATTCACATACACATCATTTACTTTTTTCTCAAAGTCCTTAATTTTCTCGCCTAGTGGGGTAAGTATTTCACTCAAATTTGTTTTGTTTTGGTCAGCAAATTTTTGGGTCTTTTCTTCAAAAATTTTATTGGCAAGGTTTTCAAACTCTTTGGTAAATTGGTCTTTAAGTTGAGTCAATTCTTGCTTTTGTTCACTCATGCGACTTAGCAAGTTTTTACTTTCTTCTCTTGTGGTGCTTATTTCGTTGTTTAGTTTTAAAAGTTCAGTTTGGTTTTGTTTCAGTTCGCCTTTTAAGCTTTCATTTTCTTGTTTGATGTATTCGTTTTGCGATTGCAAGCCGCTGCGCAAATTGCTTTCTTCACTCAATTGGGTTCTGAGTTGTATGAATTCCTCAGCAGGTGCTGAAGAGTCTTGTTGCTGCGATTTTTTGATAAACCAAGCCAAGGCAAAACCAATGGCAATTCCTATAAGTAAATAAACAATATCCATCCTGAAAAATTATGAAATGCAATAATTACACTTTAAGCCTAATTATTATGCACAAAATTGAAATATTACCACAAGAAAATGAAGCTCCAATGTAATGTAAATATTAAACCAACAAGACCCCAAAAACCATTTGTTGTGTCTTACAAATATTTAGAAAATTTGTTGTTATGTACCAATCGATTTCAACTATTATTGAATTTAGAATATAACATTTTTTATTAACCAAGTTACAAACTCTTTTTCATTTGTAATCCTTATTCCCATCGCTATGGCTTGACGACAAACGAAGAACAGTTGATACATTAAGACTTATACTTTTTGAATACTTCGTCAGAAGAAATTAGATTTAAGTCATCATCATCTTCGCTTAAAAATGCCTTCAAATCTTCTTTGTTGATCTTCTCACCATAGGGCATAACAACATCTTCAACACTTAAAGGTTGACGGTTAAGCTTTTTTACATAAGACAATTTATTTACCAAGTCATCAAATTGATTTGCGTGCTCCTTGCTATCAATTGTGCGGATAATCATACTACGAATATAAAAATTAAAATCCGATTTCAATGGTATGGCTAGGTTGAGCCTGAGGATTTAAATCCTATTTATCAATAGTTCGACATGCGCTGCGCTAACATGTCGAACAGCAGGGTAATCGAATCTAAACAATTAATAATTCATAACAAAGATAATTTTATTTTTAATTTATAACCATTAATTTCTGGTAACAGTTATTTTATAATTTGTATCGATACAACAATTAGTGTCACTATTATGTTGACATATAACAATATACTTACCTAATTGATGAAGTTTTGTTCTTTGTGCAGTAATATCCTTTTGCAAAAGAAACACGGTTGGATTATCCACTTTGTTATAAGTTAAGTAGGCAATTATTATAGAACAAAGTGTTGTTAAAATGGTGATATATATAAACCATTTCTGAATTTTATTTGTTTCTGAAACAGACCTATCTGTGGCTATACTTGATTTAATCTGTTCAACAACTAAACTTCTTTTTTCTTTTTCAAACTCTAAATATTTTATCCATCCTCCTATACTTAAGACTTCATATCCCCTTTCTAACAATTTATATCTTTGTTCATTAGTAGCTTCTATAACATTATATGTTTTTAGTTTTATTAATGCTTGAGTTAATATGTTTCGATCTAAAAGGATGAAAATCGTCACAATTTCTTCAAAGTGCGGCAACTTGTTACTTACCAACCATTCTTTACTATAAGCCTGAATTATTTTGTTACAAACTTCATGTGTATAACCTAGTGTCGTTATGCAAATATATTTGCTAGCAAATCTGATTTCATGTGGTTTAGCCTCATTTTCGCTGGATGAGAAGGAAATAATAGTACCTGGTTTGGCATCTGTGGAAGAGGAAGAGGTAAATTCCAACTCGGAAATCGCGGCCGCGAC
>CAIVPY010000568.1 GCA_903907885.1 uncultured Bacteroidota bacterium | reverse complement strand
TTGAGAGGCTTTGAATCTAACAAGGTTCTTTTAGTAATTGATGGTATTAGAATGAATAATGCCATTTATCGTGGAGGACACCTTCAAAATGTGTTAAGAATTGATCAAAACATGTTATCCAAAGCAGAGATTCTATTTGGGGGTGGTAGCGTTATATATGGTAGTGACGCTCTTGGTGGTGTGATGTATTTTGAAACCATGAAGCCACAACTTAACAAAACCTTACATAATTCTTATTACAGATATGGTTCTGTTAATAATGAGTCTACCTTCCATTACGATCTGAATTTGGGCTCTAAAAAGTGGGCTCATTTACTAAGTTTAACATATAGTTCCTTTGGAGATTTGAAACAAGGTAGTAATAAAGATAATGTAGATGGGGATACTATTTATCAGCGCAATTATTCTGCTACTCACATTAACAACAGAGACACGATGACTGTAAACAACGATCCGTTGGTACAAGTAGGTACAGCCTATTACCAATATGACGCCATGTACAAAGCACTCTATCAAGCAAAGGAAACGCAGCAACATATATTTAATTTTCAAATCTCAAATACGGGCAATGTACCCAGATACGATAGATTGAATGAGTGGAAAGGGAAAACCTATCGCAGTGCTGAGTGGTACTATGGACCAGAGTTAAGAACATTAGCATCTTATCAACTAAATACTGTGCTTAATAAAAAAATGGCTGATAAGTATAAACTTACACTAGCTTATCAATACATAGAAGAAAGCAGGAATGATAGAAACTGGCAAGCTACTGTTTTAAACAAACGTAACGAGGCAGTAAATGTATTGTCACTAAATTTGGATGTTCTTAAATCAATAAAACAAAGTAATAACTTTACCCATGAAATAAGATATGGTATAGATGGGCAATACAATTCTGTTAAATCAGCAGCAAATGGCGTAAACATAAATACAGGTGCTAAATCAACCATTTCAACCCGCTACCCAGATGGCGGTAGTAACATGAGCTATTTGGCAGCATTCATAAGTCATTCATGGGAATTGGGCAAAAAGTTTATTATCAGCGATGGCTTACGATTTAATTATGTAGGTTTGAATTCCACTTTTAATGATAAAACTTTTTATCCGTTCCTAAGCAATACCCTCACTCAAAACAATACAGCTTTAAATGGCAACTTAGGAGTTGTTTACAATCCCATCAAACAACTTAAATTATATGCTAATGCTTCCACCGCATTTAGAGTTCCCAATGTAGATGACATTAACAAGGTATTTGATAGTAAAGCTGGCGAGGCTCTGATTACCCCAAATCCAGATTTAAAACCTGAAAGAACGAATAATTTCGAATTAGGGTTTAGCACTTTGATACATAATAAGGTGAAATTGGATGCTTCAATGTATTACACCCAAATACAAGATGTTATAACAATGCTAACTAGCAAACTAAATGGATTGGATTCTGCTGTTTATAATGGTAAAAACACCAAAGTATTCAAGAATCAAAATGCCCAAGAAGGCTACATCTATGGATATAGCTTACAGGTTGCTGCTGATGTTTTACAAAATGTATCTTTCAATTCAAGCCTGAACTACACTTATGGAAGAATTAAATCGGGTAATAATGAATCTCCATTAGACCATATCCCTCCCCTGTTTGGCAGAACAGCCATCACCTACCATCTAAAAAAACTATCTATAGAAGCTAGTTCACTTTACAATGGATGGAAACGAATTGAAGATTTTAATTTATCAGGAGAGGACAACGAAGTATACGCTACTCTAAAAGGTTCACCAGCTTGGTATACCTTAAACTTGAAAGCCCAATATACACTTGATAAAATGGGTAAAACCCAAATGCAATTGGGAATTGACAATATTATGGACACTCAATACCGTGTTTTTGCATCAGGAGTGAGCGCTGCGGGCAGAAATATTTGGGTATGTTTCAGAGTGAAAATTTAGCTTTTTGATACAAACAGAAGCATCGAAAATAAAATTCGGTGCTTCTGCTTATATTTCATTTTATAGCTTTATTTAGCTATATATTTGCCCAAAAATATAAAACTATGTTTCTTATAATTATTGGTTTGGTATTGCTTGCAGTTTCAAGCTCTATTAACAAAAACAATCCCCTTACTCAATTTGTAACAGCAGCTCGTGTAGCCTCAATTGCTATAATTATTGCAGGTGTTGTAACCTCTTGTTTCAAACAAATAGATGCAGGTCAAATAGGTGTTAAATCTCTTTTTGGAAAAATTGATGATGATATTCTTACTAGTGGTTTAAACTTCATAAACCCTATGATGGATGTGAAAACTATTGACACAAAAACACAAAATTATACCATGAGTGGTATTCATGACGAAGGACAGAAAGCGGGAGACGATGCTATCAGAGTACTTACAGCTGATGGACTTGAGGTAACAATAGACCTTACTGTTTTATACCGAGTAGTGCCAACTGAAGCCCCTCGTTTATTAAAGGAAACAGGTCTTGATTATAATGATAAAATTGTACGCCCCTTGACTAGAACCAAAATTAGAGACAATTCGGTATACTATGATGCAGTTTCATTATATTCTGTTAAGCGTGATGAGTTCCAAACTCGCATTTTCAATAGCATCGAGAAAGATTTTAAAAACCGCGGATTGATATTGGAGCAATTGCTGGTTCGCAACATTACTCTGCCAGCTTCAGTAAAAGCCACTATAGAATCGAAAATCAATGCTGAACAAGATGCACAAAAAATGCAATTTGTGTTGCAAAAAGAAAAGCAAGAAGCAGAGCGTAAGCGTGTGGAAGCTCAAGGTATTGCAGACTACCAACGTATTATTTCTACTGGTCTTAGTGATAAACAATTGCAATATGAAAGTATCAAAGCCAATCTTGAATTAGCCAAATCTCCTAATGCTAAAATCATCGTTTTGGGAAAAGGAAACAATCCTATGATTATTGATGGGAAATAGTTTTTTATAACAAATTTTATTTGCGCTTAAAATCTTAACCCACCAGAAATCATAAAGTTATATTTGGTAATATCAATTTGTGCAGCTTCCTGGCCAATATAAGGTGTATTATATATACTGCCCCAAGATTTTATAATTGCAGCATCTATAAAATAGCCGCTACCCCAAAGCATACCTAAACCCCCAGAAATAGATTGTTGTTTAATGCTTTTGTAACTATCATTATATGGTGAGTTGTATATATTATATCCAGCCCTGAATCGGTAGTTATCCCAACGATATTCACCCCCAATTCTTAAATTATTTGATTGAGAAAGAACTGCTCGTGCATTTGTATTTATTTTATCAAAATAACTTTGAAACTCAGTAGATTTAATTTGTCCATCTCTGTAGTCAATCATTTCGTAATCAGCTGAAATAAAACCATGATTAGGTATCATAATGACACTGCTAAGAGTTAGTTTTCCTGGTGTTATTATTTGGTAAGTGCTATTCATATCTCCAGTAGAAGCTGAAAGAGATTTTGTATTAAAACTTGTAGAATTTGATGAACTATATGTGTCTGTTAAATTCACCCTAATTGGTGTTTGGTACGAAAAACCAAGCCTAAAATAATCAATAGGACTTATTATTATTCCGAATTTACCTCCCACACCCGAACCAGTAGTATTCACAGATGTTGTGTAGATGTTTCCAACATAAGGATTTGAAGCTATAGATTTTGATTTTACATCTTCATTAAAGCTTGTATTTGTTGTCATGGTAGTGGTATTTAAAACGATACTAGCTCCTAAGTATAAAAAATTACTAATATTACTTCCTACTCCAAAATACCATTCGTTCATGTTCCCTCTTAGTTGGGTTGATTTTGATTGATTAACAGAATAGTTTTTATCATTATTTCTTCCGAACCAAGAATCGAAACTATCGCTTTTACCAGGAGTATTATTTATAAGATAAGTTCTCCAAGCCAAATTTTGTAAGTCATTCAAATTGTTTGTATCTCTTCCATAAGATTGATTTGCCAAAGAATCACTAAATGAATTGTTCCTACTTACTCCACCGTAATAAATGTTTTGTTGAAAATCAGCAACTCTATTCATGCCAGCAGCAAACGAAACACTCACAAATCCTTTTTTTGTATCCTGCCCTCTTTCTTGATTTATATAAGTGAAGGCTGCTCCAATGTTTGGAATATTAAAATTTGTCCGGCCATCCTTTCTTAAACTACCTAAAAAAGTGGCATCTGCAAATGTGGCTGTTACCGCCATCGAACCAAGAACCTCGTTTCTGCGATAAAAACCAAGTCCAGCTGGGTTTATAGAAGCAGAGGATAAATCTGCGCCTACTGCACCCCAAGCACCACCAACTCCTAAAACTCTTGCCGAACCAATGGCATCTGTTTTAGAAATCCTAATTATGTCTTCTACATTTTGGGCGAAACCCTTCCATGTAGCTGTTATTAAAACGATTGCTACTACTATCTTTTTCATTTTATCAGTTTAATTATGTTTTACATTCTTGGTCTTGAGCCTCCACCATTTCCACCTCCTCCATTTCTTGGAGCAGAAGGTGCCGAGTATGAAGGTGCACTATAACTAGGACGTGAAAAATTAGGTTCCACTTGTAAATATTGTCTGTTATTATTTGGTTGTACTTCTTGATAATTACTCACATTGTTTCTTTGTTCACGTGACATTGCATTATTTTCATTCCTATTTGCTGGAACGCTTTCAGAATTATCCCTACTATAACCTGAATAATTACGGTAATTTGGCGTTTCAGTTGTGCCTGTAGCCCTGTTGAAATTTGCAGGAGCAGTGTATTGATAATTCCCTACTTCATCACGTTTTAAAGTAGCTCCTCCATTATTTGTTTGGGTAGGATTAATTGTGTTAACATCAACTTGGCTAGGGTTCGCTCTTTCCATTAATTGTCCAGTTCTTGGTGTAGTATTTACAGTTCCTGATGTTCCATTATTTGTAGGTGGAACATCAGAACCACTAATCATTCTAGGGCGGTTAATTGGAGCAGGTACTGATGGTTTATTATCAATAATTACAGGGGAATAGTAAGTAGGATAATATGAACCATAATAGGAATTGTAGCCTCCATAGTAGGAGTTGTACCCATTGTAAAATGGATTGTAACCCCAACTGTTGAAAGGACTGTAGTATGAGCCACCCCATCCATAATTGTTATAACCCCATCCTGAATTAAATCCAATAAAAGAATTCATCCCAAATCCTATTCCCCAACCAGGAGAATAGCTATTCCATCTATTATATCCATAATTGTTTCTTCCATAATAATTATTGCCCCAATACGAATTTCTATAATTATTATTGTACATTTGGTTTAATCTTCTCAAGCGTCTAGCTTCTTCACGCTCATCAAAAACAGGTGCTTTATATGGATTACAATTAGTTGATAACTGAGGATTTTTCTGGTATAACGAATCGGTTTCAGCCCTATATTTTCCATAAGCCATTGCCGCATTTTGATTAGTTTCAGAGGGCCTATTATCAAAAGTACCTTCGGTTATTTTTGAAGGATATTGCTGCATAATTTTATTTACATCAACATCAGGAGTTACCACAGCTTTTTTTTCTGAATATTTTCTCGAAAAATAAGCGTCATCATCTTCTAGCTGATACCTGTTTTGTGCAGTACCGCAAGCTGAAACTATAATTGTCAGCATTATAATTGTGAAAAGACGTAAGTTGAACATGTCAGTAATTTTTATTGTTTCAAAAATAAACGATATTTCAGCATAGATTGTGTTAAATTTTTTGGCTGATTTTTAATTGCTTACCAAAATACAAATACCGTTCCATTTTTTATAACTTATGGATGAGATATATGTTTTGCATTGAGTGTATAAATAAATAGCCTATAAATTCATAAAGAATTCAATTATTTTGCGCCAGATATGGTTGAGATAAAAAAGGTA
>CAIVPY010000567.1 GCA_903907885.1 uncultured Bacteroidota bacterium | reverse complement strand
GCATCTTACCAAAACCAAGGCAAAGGGCAACAAAACAAGGTGTGGGAAAGTGAGGCCGACAAGAACCTATTGTTCACCATGGTGGTTTCGCCCTATTTTTTAAAAATCGAAGAACAGGTATATCTGAACATGGCTGTAAGCCTTGCCGTGTATGATTATTTTTTGAACAAAAATGTGTCTGATTGCTTTATCAAATGGCCCAATGACATTATTGTAAATCACAAAAAAGTGTCGGGTATTTTGATAGAAAATAGCATTTCGCAAAGCCAGATAAAAGTATCTTTTATTGGCATTGGCATCAACATCAACCAGACTGATTTTTATAATACCCATGCCAGTTCATTGGCGCTAATTACAGGCAAAAGCTATGATTTGTTTGAAGAGTTAAAGCAATTTGAAACTTGTTTTGTTGCTAGATACAAGCAATTGAAAACACAAAAACAAGCCATTTTTGAGGATTACCACGAAGCTTTATATCTAAAAAATGTGCGTGCTAAATTTAGTTATGACAATCAATTAGCACACGGAAAAATAACAGGAGTAAATAAAGTTGGCCAATTGCTTATTATCTTTGATGGTGGTGAAACAAAAACCTTTTCGAACAAAGAAGTACAATTAATAAATGAGAATACATGAAAGTTTTAGCTGTAGATATTGGTAACACACTAGTTAAGACAGGTTTGTTTGATGATGATATTTTGCAAGAAACATCTCAGTTTTTAAGGTCAAGCGATGCTGCTCCAAATGGTTTAAATGAGTATTTAACAAAATCTCAAATAAATAAAATAGTGGTATGTAGCGTATTAGAAACCAATACCAACCGAATGGAGATGTTTAAATTATATGCGAAAACTTTTTTAATAAACCATCAAAGTAAATTACCTTTTACTAATACATACAAAACCCCGCAAACGCTAGGCATGGACCGAGTGGCGGGCATAGCAGGAGCTTTGCATTTTTTTTCAAACACCCATTGTTTAGTGATAGATGCAGGTACTTGTATCACCTATGATTTTGTATCAAAAGAAGGTATTTACCAAGGGGGCAGCATAAGCCCAGGCCTACATATGAGGCTAAAAGCCATGCATGAGTTTACTGGAAAGCTCCCACTTTTAACCTACCAAGAAATTGAAGATTGGATTGGCAAAGACACGCAAACATCCATGTTAACAGGTGCAATTTGGGGAATGGTAAACGAAATAAATGGCTTTATAGCTCGTTATAATGAGGCTTTTGGCGAATTGAAAGTGATAATTACGGGTGGTGATGCGCCTAAATTTGTTAAACACTTAAAAAATAACGTATTTGCAGAGCCTAATTTGTTACTATTCGGACTTAATAAAATTTTGAAAATCAATGTATAAAAAAGCCAAAGGGCTTATAACTGTTTGCTTACTTGTGTTTTTAATAACCCAAACAGCTATTTCGCAAAACTTAACTATATCTCCCTACTCAATTTTTGGACCAGGTGAGTTACAATTTATGGGTAATGCATCTAACCTTGCCAAAGGCCGAGTTAGTCAAGGTATTCGCAGATCATATGAAATCAACTCGTTAAATCCTGCTTCATATAGTGCTTTAAAAAATACAGTAATTGAAGCTGGTTTTTCTCAGAATATGGGTACTATAAAAGATGCCACAACATCGGTTGATGTAAATACCGTTGGTTTTTCGTATGTTAATTTTGGTATACCTATTTCTGAAAAAAGAGGTTGGGGTGTTTCGTTTGGTCTAATGCCATACTCATCAGTGGGGTACAAGGTATTGTCAATTGATAGCATTCCACAAGATACAGCTACAAAAATGGGGGCTGTAAATAACCTTATTGGCAGAGGTGGTTTAACAAAATTTTATTTAGGAATGGGCTATAAAATTTATAAAGATAGTTCTCGATCCATTTCTTTAGGAGTTAATGTAGGTTATATTTTCGGTAATCTTAACAGCACCACACAAATATTATTTCCACCAAATAATCTAATGTTTAATGTGGAGGAAAGCACAAACCGATATACAGGCGGACTTATTTTTGACTATGGATTGCAATTTGAGCAGAACATTGGAAAAAAAATAAAGAGTGTGGCTGGCTTTAGTATTAATGCTCGAACTGAATTAAGTTCAACAAGGCAATATGTTTTTAGATCTTTAGCAATTGGTGGTGGTTCTAGAAGTGGAAGAGATACAATTTATGCAAGTGATAATGAAGCGGGCACTATGATTTTACCATTGGGATTACGTGGAGGTTTATCTATAAATTATGATGAAAAGTTATTGTTAGCAGCAGATGCTGAATATAACGAATGGAGTTCATATAAAACAACTTGGCAAACATCGGGCTCATCAACTAGCATACTACGAAACAGTTTATCGTATTCGTTAGGAGCAAGCTACACCCCCGATCCAAACGATTTTAGAAATATCTTTAATAGGTTTGATTACCGAGCAGGTTTCAGATACGAACAAAGCAATATTACAATTAACAATAACGGTGTAGATGTTTTGAGCTTATCTGCTGGTGTGGGTGTTCCAATGGGAAAAAGTCGCTCAAAAGTGAATTTAAGCTTTGAGTATTTGAAACGTGGTAACATATCAAATAGTTTAATTCAAGAGGATTACTACAGATTTATTTTAGGGGTTACTTTTGCCGATAAGTGGTTTGTTCGCTATCGCTACGATTAATATTTATTATTTATGAAGTTATTTAAAGTTTTTGCAGGCATACTTGGATTTATTCTGCTGTTTTTTATAGTATCTCTTTTGTTTCCCCGCACCTATAAAGTAGAGAGAATGGTTATTGTTAACAAACCTGTTTACGAGTCGTATGCTTTTATGAGTGATATAAGAAACTGGAAAAAATGGAGTCCTTGGAATAGCAGTGTTGATAGTACTTTCTATACTTTTTACTCTAAACAAAGTAATCAAATTGGTGCAAAGCAGTACCTAGGAGGTCATATATTAGGAGTAGGTAGTTTCACTATAACCGAAGCCATTACAAACGAAAAAATTTCATATTTTCTAAGTATGAATGAAGGTTTAATTTCAGCAAAAGCATCCTTTGTTTTTGCCGACCATAATGGAAGAACCAAACTGAGTTGGGTGGATGAAGGTGATGTGGGTTATAATCCATTTAAGAGATATATGATGAGCTACGTTACAGGTAATACTGCCAAATCTTTTGACGAAGGTTTAATCGCTATTAAACATGCCATTGAAACCAATTAGCATATTTAGCTAAACTCGGCATTTTATAAGACTACATTTGCTAACAAGATTCAAGTTTTTCAAAAATTTTAGCAATCATAACTCAAAAAATATACCTTGCATCCTGATTGCCATAGGGCAATAATTTAACACTATTCATATGTCGAAAAACATTAGTGATTTAACAGGTAAAAAGGGTATAGAAAACAGCCTTTTCGAAAAAATAGGGAACCTTTCAAAAGCAACGGGAACACCAAGCATAGAAACTATGGAACAACTTGCCGATGATTTTTTAATTGGCAAAGCAAATGTATATGGTAGCGCTTCATTTTATGATTTAACCCGAGAAGAGAATAAAGGTAAAAAAGCCTATGTGTGCAATGGAAGTTCTTGCCTTACATCAGGCACACAAAAGGCTGTCAGCGATAAATTAGAAAAACATTTTAAAGCAGAAGAAATTGGAAATATGTGTTGTCTTGGTCGTTGCCACGAAAACAGTGCTTTTCATTATGATGGAAAAAACTATTCGGGTAATGCCATTGATACATTTGATGAAATAAAATCAAAGCAAAAAAATCCATTAGACAATTACCATGTAGGGGCTATTGGCAATCCAATATTAACAGAGGCTTTCACGGATATTAATTCCTATTATAATATTCTGAAAGAGGCATTGCAAAAAAGCCCGGTAGAGCTGCTAAGCGAATTAAAATCATCTGGCTTGAGAGGAAGAGGAGGTGCAGGATTTCCCATGTCGTTTAAACTTGAAAGTTGCAAAAATACCCCAAGCAAAATCAAATTTGTGGTATGTAATGCAGATGAAGGTGACCCCGGTGCTTACAGCGACAGGTATTTGCTAGAAAATAGGCCACACTCAGTATTGCTAGGAATGATTATCACAGGACATATCATTGGTGCCAATTGGGGTGTATTGTACATCAGGGGTGAGTATCCTGAGAGTATAAGCATCGTTGAGGAAGAGATTAAGAAACTACATGAATCCAAATTTTTAGGTGATAATATTCTAGGCAGTGGATTCAATTTTGACTTTAAAATTATTAGGGCCCAAGGGGCTTATATCTGTGGAGAAGAAACAGCATTGCTTTCGTCAATCGAAGGCCAAAGACCAGAAGTAAGGGTGCGCCCACCATACCCTGCACAACAAGGGTTGTTTAACAAACCTACGGTAGTAAATAATGTTGAAACACTTGCTTGTGTGCCATGGATTATGCAAAATGGGGGACAAAAATTTGCAGACATTGGAAGGGGTAAATCAACTGGTAGTAAGTTGATTTCATTGGATGGTTTTTTCAATCGACCAGGAATTTATGAAGCAGACATGGGCACACCACTATCGGTAGTTGTAAATGAACTTGGGCAAGGGTTTAAATCTAAAATAAAAGCATTGCACATAGGCGGACCACTTGGTGGAATAGTTCCTATTGAAAAGATAAACGATTTAACAATTGATTTTGAGAGTTTTAATCAAAACGGGTTTTTATTGGGACATGCCTCTGTTGTATGTATTCCTGAGGATTATCCAATGATTGATTACTTGGAGCATATATTTGAATTTACCGCTCATGAGAGTTGTGGCAAATGTTTCCCTTGTAGGTTGGGCTCAACAAGGGGTAAGGAATTGTTGCATAAGGCAAGGACTGAAAATTATCAAATAGACAGAACCTTGTTTGCTGATTTAATTGAAACCATGGAAATAGGATCTTTATGTGCCTTGGGTGGTGGTGTTCCATTGCCAGTAAAAAATGCCATGAAATATTTTGAAGAAGAATTAAAGCCTTATTTTAATTAAGTATATTATATTTATTGAAGTTTAACAGCTGAATAATTAACCATTTTAATTAATACATACGCAAGGTTCAATGTGTTAATTATTAAAAAATAAAGAAAATGAAAGTTGCATATATTGATAATAAAGCATACGAAATAAGCGAAGGTGAAACCATTTTATCCTTTGTGAGAAGAAATTTTGGAAACGATTTGGTACCTACCCTATGCGATGCTCCCAATCTTGATCCATTTGGCTCTTGTCGTGTGTGTAGTGTTGATGTTGCATTATCACAAAACGGCCCTGTAAAAACCCAAGCCAGTTGCCACACCCCCGTGATGGAAAATTCTTTCATTTATCCTTCAAGTGAAAGGATTCAAAAGCTCAGAAAAAATATTGTAGAGTTGGTATTAACCGACCACCCCCTTGATTGTTTGACTTGCGAGGTAAACAACAATTGCGAATTACAAAAGGTTGCCGCTAAGGTGGGCATTCGTGATGTACGATACCCTGAAGGCAAGAACCATTTAGATCGCAAAAAGGATTTGAGTCACCCTTACATGACTTCTGATTTTAGCAAATGTATTAACTGCTTCAGATGTGTAAGAGCCTGTGATGAAGTGCAAGGACAATTCGTTCTTAGCATGGCTGGCAGGGGATTCGATAGTCATATTATTAAAAGCTCCGAAGTATCATTTAAAGAAAGCGACTGCGTGAGTTGTGGCGCTTGTGCTCAAGCCTGCCCTACTTCTGCCATTAGCGATGTGTTTGAGTCAAAATCAATTGCCAATGTGCAAAAAACGCGCACCATTTGTACATACTGTGGTGTGGGTTGTAATCTTGAAGTGGCTACTGTGGGTGGCAAAGTGAAATCCATTCAAGCACCTTATGATGCTGCCGTAAACCAAGGACATACTTGCTTAAAGGGCAGATATGCATTTTCGTTTTATAACCATGCAGATAGACTGCGCACACCACTTATTCGTAAGAATGGCGAGCTTGTGCCTGCCACTTGGGATGAAGCTTATACCTACATTGCCAATGAACTAAAACGTATCAAAAAGGATTTTGGTCCTGATTATATAGCAGGCATTTCATCTGCTCGTTGTACCAACGAAGAAAATTACCTTATGCAAAAATTCATGAGGGTGAGCATTGGCACTAACAATATTGACAGCTGCGCACGTGTTTGTCACTCCCCAACTGCATTGGGTATGCAACGCACCTTTGGAACAGGTGCAGCTACCAACTCTGTGATTGATTTGAAATATACTGATTGTATCATGGTGATAGGTGCCAATCCAACCAGTGGTCACCCTGTGACGGGAGCTAAGTTGAAGCAGTTTGCAATGAAAGACAAACCTAGTATTGTTATTGACCCAAGAAGAACAGAGTTAGCAATATACGCAACTATTCACCTTCAACTAAGACCCGGAACCAATGTGGCTTTGTTGAATATGATGTTGTATTATATCATTACTGAAGGACTAGAAGACAAAGCATTTATTAAATCGAGGACTGAAGGATACGATGCCTTCAAAGAACATTTGCTGGGCTTGAACATTGACGAAATGGAGCGCATCACGGGTGTAAATCGTGAGCAGGTAAAAGCCGCTGCCATTCTGTATGCTTCTGCAAAAAATGCCATGAGTTTTCATGGTTTAGGTGTTACAGAACATTCACTCGGAACATATACCGTAATGCAAATTGCCGATTTGGCCATGATTACGGGAAACATTGGTAGACGCGGGGTTGGGGTGAATCCGCTTCGTGGACAAAACAACGTGCAAGGTGCTGCCGACATGGGCTGTCAGCCACATCAAGGTGCTGGTTATTTAGATGTAACCAATCCTGAATATCACAAAAAGTATGAGGATTTCTATCATACTAAATTGCCTTTGCATATAGGTTACAAAATCCCTCAGATGTATGATGCGTCTTTGAATAACAAGCTTAAAGCTATGTGGTTAATGGGTGAAGATGTGGGGCAAACAGACCCTAATACTCATCATGTAAAAGCGGCATTAGCTAAACTTGACCTGATTGTAGTACAAGAAATCTTTATGACCGAAACCGCTAAAATGGCTCATGTGGTTTTGCCAGCTTCTACATTCCTCGAAAAAAGCGGTACTTTTACCAATGGCGAACGAAGAATACAAAAGGTGCAAGCAGTGGTTGAACCATTAGAAGGCACTAAGTCAGATGGTCAAATTATGATTGATATAATGAACTATATGGGAGCTAATGAGCCCGATTATAACCCTGATACCTTATTGAAAGAAATTTCTCGTATTGTGCCATTTTTTGAAGGTGTTAAATGGGATGAATTGGGCGACAACGGCAAACAATGGCCTGTGGCAGTAGGAGGGCAAGGAACAGAGATTCTACATACCGAAAGCTTCAAGCATGGCAAGGGTAAATTTATCAGTGCTGATTGGCGAGAGTCGCAAGAGATTGTTCAAAATGCCAGGGAGTTTCCATATATACTTACCACAAACCGTGAACTTGAACATTATAACTCAGGTACGATGACACGCAGAACCAGAAACGAAAAAATACTCACCGAAGATGTACTTCTTATAAATCCTGAAGATGCCGCCAAGCACAATATTTTGGAAGGAGACATGGTTTGTATTGAAAGTGCAAGGGGTAAAATAGATGTGAAGGCCAGAGTAACTGATGAAGTGAAATCAGGTATCTTATCATCTACCTTTCATTTTCCTGAAATAAAAATGAACGACCTAACAAGCAGTGTTAGCGATAGCGAAGCCCTTTGCCCAGAGTACAAAGTAGTAGCAGTAAACATTCGCAAAAGCAAAGGAAAATACAAACTGGAAAATTCAATACTTGTATAATTGAAATTATTTTTACTAGTAAAACAAAGAAGCCTGTAAATCTTACGATTTACAGGCTATTGATTTGTTTTGTATTGCTACTGGCGGAGAGTTAGGGATTCGAACCCCAGGTCCTGTAACAGACAACAGTTTTCAAGACTGCCGCAATCGACCACTCTGCCAACTCTCCATCTGCGAAAGTAAGGCTATGCTTTATTTTGTCCAAATTTTTATCCTTATAAATAAAAAAATCCTGCTCAAAGGCAGGATTTTTGCTGATTATCAAAGCTAAATGATTTTAGTTTAACAACATTTTTTGTGTCAAAGTGTTTTCACCCACCATCATTTTGATGAAGTAAATACCACTATTTAGGTTTAAGTCAGATTTATTAATCTGTACCTCGTGTTTTCCTTCTGATTGCATTCCATTGATAAGTGTAGCAATTTGTTTACCTGCAATATCAAAAATAGCTACTTCTACATTTTCTTTTGTGTTTAAGCTATAGCTTAGTGTAGCTGCTGAATTAAATGGATTTGGATATAAGTTAAATCCTAATTGTTCCTTTAACAAATCGTTACTTATGCTTGAGGCTAAACCTACTTGTACTTCGTCTAAGTAGAAATTATTACCCCCTTCGTATGCCAATTCAACTCTAAATTTCACATTGTTTAAACCATTTCCTGTAGGCATTAAAGCACCGTCTAATTTCACTTCTTTCCATTTGCTGGCATCAGCAGGAACAAAATAACTAGTATAGGGAATTGGAGCTGCAGCAGTGATACCATTAAGAGCAGTAAATAGAGTTGTGCCTGAAACTACTTTTTTTGTTGACCACGATTTACCACAATCTATAGAGTAAGAAACCCTTAACACATCAGGAGATGCTGTGATTGAAAGTGGTGTGTATGAACCTTGTGCAAAAGCATATTTAAATTTAAAATATGGTGCTGACGCGCCCGATAAATTAAAGGAAGGTGATATAAAGAAGAAACTAGTTTGAATGCTTGCTGGATTTACAGGCAACATCATGCTATGACTACCCGAATAGGAAATAGGAGTGG
>CAIVPY010000566.1 GCA_903907885.1 uncultured Bacteroidota bacterium | reverse complement strand
GGATACAAGGTATGAGTGGCTAAAATTAGCAGGCAAAAAATTTAGAAAAATCAATTCTCACATTTACATATTGACTATTCTTCTATATAGTTATTATCATCGCTATTTTCTTCTTCGCTTTCATCTTCAAATAGACCATGTTCATCAGCTTCGTCATCCGAAATCTCTATTCCAACATCTTCTGTTTTGTTTAGATAATTTTTGGTTATTTCGTCAAATTCGTTTTCTTTATTACCAATGTTTTGTACTTTGGCATATTGTTTAGGTGAAAGGCCTAATGTTTTGGTAATTCTAGGATATTCAACACCTGCTTTTTCCTTTACATCAATACCAACCATTTCAAGATGTAGTGTCCATAATTCTATAAAATCATAGATATAAATAATTTTTTGATGAGGGTCGTTTATATGATCGCAAAGCCTAGTTTTTTTCATTTCAAACTTAGGTTTCTCAGATTCATCACTCATATCTTCAAGTGTAATTTCATCAAATTTTTTCCACGAATCGTTGCTCATATAAAACGATGCCATGTGCTTTTCGTCAAAGTTAATCGACTTTAAAATGATTTTATGAAGGTCTAAAAAATTTGATGTGGATTTTATTTCAATAACACGATTAATGTCTTCGTAATCTTCAAAAGTTAGCTTGAATTTGTATATAGATGCCATGTATATATTCAGTTTTTTTGTAGGCGAATTTCGGATAAATATATCTTTATGCAAGAAAAAAGTAATGCTAATTATTGGTTAATATTTTGTGCCTTGATTATTTAGTAATTAGTATATTTTCGCTCCCAATTATGTGGAAAAACAATGTACTTGAAACCATAGGTGATACTCCTTTGGTGAAACTAAATAAAATAGTAAAAGACTTGCCTTGTACTGTTTTAGCTAAAATAGAAACCACCAATCCGGGCAACAGTATCAAGGATAGAATGGCATTGAAAATGATTGAAGATGCCGAAAAAGATGGGCGTTTGAAGCCAGGTGGAACCATTATTGAAGGTACAAGTGGAAACACAGGTATGGGTTTAGCAATTGCAGCAGTTATAAAAGGATATAAGTGTATTTTTACCACTACCGACAAACAAAGCAAAGAAAAAGTAGATGCGTTGAAAGCCTTTGGTGCAGAGGTAATTGTTTGTCCTACAGATGTGGAGCCTGAAGATCCTCGCAGTTATTATTCAGTTTCATCAAAATTGATAGCCGAAGTGCCAAATAGTTGGAAACCCAACCAATATGATAACCTTTCTAATTCGCTGGCTCATTACGAACAAACTGGTCCAGAGATTTGGGAGCAAACCGAGGGGAAAATAACCCACTTGGTTGTAGGTGTTGGTACAGGTGGAACCATTTGTGGTACAGCAAAGTTCTTGAAAGAGAAAAACCCAAATATCAAAGCTTTAGGGATTGATACCTATGGTTCGGTGATTAAAAAATATAAAGAAACTGGTATTTTCGATAAAAATGAGATTTATCCCTATATAACCGAAGGAATAGGGGAGGACTTTCTTCCTGCCAATGTTGACTTTAGTTTAATTGATCATTTTGAAAAAGTTACAGATAAAGATGCTGCTATGATGACCCGAAGAATACCTCGCGAAGAAGGCATTTTTGCTGGTAATTCAGCGGGTTCGGCAATGGCAGGATTG
>CAIVPY010000565.1 GCA_903907885.1 uncultured Bacteroidota bacterium | reverse complement strand
GCCAATAAGCACCAGCAACAGAAGTTAGCTTAATGGCTTTTATAAAGCTTGTATTAGGAATATGAGGACCACGACACAAATCTGTAAAATTTCCTTGCTGATAAAAGGTTATTTGTCCATCCTCCAAACCATCAATTAACTCTAATTTATATTCATCGCCTTTTTCGGTAAAATATTTAACCGCATCAGCTTTTGAAACTTCAGAACGAAGGTAAGTATTTGAATGCTTAGCCAATTCAGCCATTTTGGCTTCCACTTTGGCTAAATCATCGGTACTAAAGCTTTGTCCGTTGAAGTCCACATCGTAGTAAAAACCACTTTCAATAGCAGGTCCAATACCAAATTTAGTATTAGGATACAGAAATTCAATGGCCTCTGCCATTAAGTGGGCTGAAGAATGCCACATAGTTTGTTTAGCTTCTACATCATTCCAAGTTAATAAGGTTAGGTTGCAATCCTCGTTTAAGCTTCTAGTAGCATCAATAACGATTCCGTTTACTTTTGTTGCCAATACATTTCTAGCCAACCCTTCACTAATGGATTTGGCAACATCTAAGGCGGTGATGCCCCGTTCATACGAACGAACGGAACCGTCTGGTAAGGTAATATTTATCATATAGGTCTGCAATATAGCGGAATATTGATGAAGGCAATAATTTTAAGAACGATTTTTGTTAAAAAAAAATTTCAAATCTATATTCTCATGATAGAATTTATTTTATCATCAACTTAGATTTGTAATCATAGTTATTATTTAGATAAAGTTGATATTAAGTTGAGGGAAAAAAGATAACAATTTGCAACAAATTAGTAAATTTTAGTTCTAAGTATTTGTTATTGCTAATTTATTACTAATTTTCGCCCACAAAAAAAATACAATTAAGACAAAAATGAGAAAATTTTATTCATTATTAGCTGCCACAATCATCGCAGCTTCATCGTTTGCACAAACAGCCACGAAAATTGAAGGTAGACAGTTCCCAATTGGAACAAATAATACCAGAAATTTTAAAAATCTAGGAGGCAAATTGGACAAAGCTGACCCAATTTCAAATTGGTATTTTCCACAAGATTTCGTTGCAAATCAAGCTACTTTGAAAACTTCAGTTGACTTTATGTTACCTGATACAAACGCAAAATACATCAATGCAGATGGTACCATTGATAATAGAGCAAATGCCGCCATAGCACAAATATTAGATCCAAAGGATGGAAACATTGATTTAATGGATCAAACACAAGGTGTAATACCTACATTCAGTAAATTCACTAATTTTTCAGTTGATTCTATTTCATTTGATTATTTATATGTAAGAAGAGTTGATTCAATTTCTTACAATGGAAATCCAAAAGTAGAACTTAAAGACACTTTATTCATTTATTATTTTAAAGGAGCTCAAATATCTAAAAAAACTTATGTTTTGGTATCAGACCCTAATGCAAAAACTACTTATGGGTATTTAGGTTGGGATTTTACCACACAAACTCCTATAAATTATTTTAAGGTTGATACTTTATTATTAGGTATATCTGATAACCTTGGAAAGCCTGGCGTTGATGGATGGAAATTAGCCACAAAAACTTTAGCTACTCCTTCTACTTTTACAGTTAATGCTTCAAACGGAAGTAATACTAATAATTTAGTTGCATTTTCATTAAAATATAAGCCTGGTATAAAGTATGATACTTCTTTTGTAATGGAAGACAGAAGAGATTCTTCTGTTATTCCTCAGAATACTAAATGGGTAAATTATTTCGGTTTTCAGTCGGCAACTAACCAAGGTGTTGCTGTTGATAATAATGCATTTTACAACACAAGTTTATATTCTCAAAACCATTTTGCATTTCAAACCGTTGGTATATTTAATGGTTGGGCTCCTGGAACAATCTATACATCGAATAGATATTTAACAACAGGATTTTACTTAACATCAACAAATGTTGGTATTCGCGAAAAAACTGATAATTTCGTTTTAGGTAATGCTTTTCCTAATCCTACAACGGATGCAGTTAGCATATCTTTCCGAATGAAATCTAACGATAATGTAAACATTAGCGTATTTAATTTATTAGGCGAAAAAGTAGCTGAAGTAACTAATGGAAATTTTGCGACTGGCGAACATACTGTTAATGTTAATTTAGGCTCATTGAAAGCGGGTGTATATTTATATACAATGACTACTGGTGTATCAAGCCAAACTCAAAAACTAATTATTGCTGAATAAAATTTATTTTTTATT
>CAIVPY010000564.1 GCA_903907885.1 uncultured Bacteroidota bacterium | reverse complement strand
TCATCAATAATTTTAAAGTTGCAAAGATGAGCAATGTTTATAAGTTTAATATAGTTTGCAAACACATCAAACACCATTACGCCAACTGCAGAATCGTTTAAATACAATTTATCATTGTTATCATAAATATAATTAGGTAATACATTCTTTGCATAATTACGAAACTGCCTTACATTACTACTTTGTAAAGTAATGTTTCCATCTTTGTTCATTTTTTTCAATTGCAAATCAGCTATATCGAAAAGCCAAATACCGTTGTCATAGCTACGAGCAATTGCACTTGCTTGACTAATACCAAAGTTGCTAAGATTAATTTCACCTCTAAATGCTAAGTTATTATCTAAAAATACGATTGTATTTAGCTCTTTATAAAACAAATAAATTTCGAGGGGGTTGCTTACATCAATTGATGAAATATTTCCAGAGTAACTATAGTTAAGAGTGCAAAGTAGTTTACCTTCTGAATTATACTTATATAATTGATTAGATTTACTGACAATGTATAGATTTCCTAATTTATCAGTTTTAATTTCATTCACATCAATTTTAATAGAAATCAAAAATTGGTAATTATAGGTTTGAGCAATTACTATCTGAAATGATATAAGGAAAAATCCAATAATAAATAGGAAACTAACTTTACCATTATTTTTCATCCTTCAAAAGTTTTTAGTTCTAAATTTTCTCCATCAAAAACAGCGTATGTATTGTAGCCAATCCAGTCGCCAAGATTGATATACTTTGAACTTGAATTAAGTTCGTAAATCATGGGCAAATGCCTATGTCCAAATATAAAATAGTTGATGTTTTGAAGCTCTAATATAGATCGACAATGTTGAATTAAATGTTCATTTTCTTCGTGAAAAGTAAAGTTTCCATCAAAAGTTTTTTCTTTGCTTTTTTGACTAAACCAATTGGCCAACCCTATACCAATATTGGGATGAACAAAAGCAAATAGACGCTGAAAAAAATAATTACGATAAATACCTAAAATGAACTTAAACTTCAACTGATTTGGTCCCAAACCATCTCCATGACCTATATAAAAATGTTTACCAAACAAGTCTTTTATAATAGGTTTTGAAAACACCTTGACACCTAATTCTTCTTCAAAATATCCGAATTGCCATAAATCATGGTTTCCGTGAAAGAAATAAACAGGAATGCCAGCATCAGTAAACTCTGCAAACTTTGCCTGAATTCGAACAAATCCTTTTGGGACTACGGTTTTATATTCAAACCAAAAGTCGAAAACATCACCTAAAATATATAACTCGGCACAACTGTTTTTAATGCTATCAAGCCAACGAATAATTCTTTTCTCACGTTCATTTGAGCTCAACTTGTTGGGAATTCCAAGATGAAAATCTGAGGCAAAGTATATTTTATTACTGCTCATGACAATTAAATTAATTTATCTTTTATGCTATCGTCAATTAAAAATAAAATCAATTCTTGAGGACCTTGTGCACCGATAACAACATTGCTTTCTTCAATAGGTCTATCGGTTGGAATATCTGTTGTGCGACTTGGGCCTGTAATAAAACTAAGCATTGAAGGACTATTACGACCGTAATTATTTCGAATAATAGTAAAAGCGTCTTTCACTTCGGAAACCACTTGAGATTTAAAGGCTACTACAATATGCACCGAAGGCCAAATTGTGAGTACACGAGAATTTTTGGCAGAACTTACCAATATACTTCCTCTTCTTGAAATCAAGGCTTCACAAGTTGTAATAGATGCTTGTATTTTTTCTAGTTGTTCTTTTTTTTCTATAAAAGTAATGGTAACGTCTTTTAATTTTTTTTGTAAATCATCTTCCCAACAAAACATATACTTCCATCTACGTTGTTCTATTAATGTTAGCAGTTTATCAATAAAGTCAAACTGATTATCACAGGCAATAAATTGTCCGTGTTGAGAGGTGAAATTTTTCGCAAAATTTTCTATAAGGCTTTCCCCAACAGGAAAAGGAGTAAACACATTGCTTTCTAAATCAATGTTTAAATAAGGATTTTTCTGCTTAAAGTTTAAAGCAAGCCTTACTTTTTTTAGTATCTTTTCTTTGCTCGTTATTTGATCCACGCAATCGCAAGTTAAATAAGAAAGCCATAGATTACAAAATGATTTGTAATCTATGGCTAATTATACTAAAGATAATACTACGAAGGTATATTTGAATCTGAATTAGTTACAGCCTCTTGGGCATCAGAAAGTGCTTTAGATTCAGCCACTTTAGCCTCTTCTTCAAGTCTATATTGTTCTTCCATTCCAGCTATTTCGTGATTTTTGATTTCATAAGGTCTTTTACCTAAAATTTCTTCTAAATCTTGCTGAAATAAAATTTCTTTATTCAAAAGTATTTGAGCTAGCTTTTCTAATAGTTCTTTCTTTTCGTTTAATAATTGTTTGGTTTTTTGGTAACAAGCATCAATAAATAACCGCACTTCATTATCAATCATTTCGGCCGTTTTATCGCTGTATGGTTTAGTAAATCCATATTCGTTATTTGGGTCGTTAAAGCTCACATTGCCTACTTTTGCATTCATACCATAGATAGTTACCATGGCATAACTCATTCGAGTTACACGCTCTAAATCGTTTTGTGCCCCTGTGGATATTCTTCCAAAAATAATGTCTTCAGCCACTCTTCCTCCAAGTGTCATCATCATCATATTGGTAAGTTGCTCTATGGTATAAAGGTATTGATCTTTAGGTAAATATTGAGCGTATCCTAACGCAGCAACACCTCTAGGAACAATTGATACTTTTACCAACGGGTCAACATGCTCTAAAAACCAACCGGCTATGGCATGTCCACTTTCGTGGTAAGCTATAATTTCTTTTTCTTCTGGTGAGATGATTTTGTTTTTTTTCTCCAATCCTCCAATCACACGGTCGATAGCATCTTGAAAATCTTGCATATCAACTCTGTCTTTGTTCTTACGAGCGGCAATCAAAGCAGCTTCGTTACATACATTCATTATTTCAGCACCTGCAAAACCAGCAGTTTGTGTAGCTAATTTTTTTTCATCTACTGCTCCTTCATCAATTTTGATTGGTTTAAGATGTACTTTGAAAATAGCTGCACGACCTTTTAAATCTGGTTTGTCAATAGATATTTGTCTATCAAATCTACCTGGGCGCATCAATGCTGAATCTAAAATATCTGGACGATTGGTAGCAGCAAGAATGATTACCCCAATATCGGTAGCAAAGCCATCCATCTCAGTTAACAATTGGTTTAGGGTATTTTCTCTTTCATCATTTCCGCCTTGTATGGCACCTTTTCCACGAGCACGTCCTACTGCATCAATCTCATCTATGAATATAATACATGGAGCTTTCTCTTTTGCTTGACGGAATAAATCACGAACTCTACTTGCACCTACTCCTACAAACATCTCAACAAAATCAGAACCTGAAAGAGAGAAAAAAGGAACTCCTGCTTCACCAGCTACTGCTTTTGCCAACAAAGTCTTTCCAGTGCCTGGAGGGCCTATCAATAAAGCTCCTTTAGGTATTTTGCCTCCAAGTGTGGTGTATTTTTTGGGGTTTTTAAGAAAATCAACTATCTCCATTACTTCAACTTTAGCTTCATCAAGTCCAGCAACATCTTTAAAAGTAATGTTTACATTTGCTTCTTTATCAAAAAGTTGAGCTCTTGATTTGCCAATATTAAAAATTTGTCCACCACCAGAACCACCAGAACTTCCGCCCATTCTACGCATAATGAACATCCAAACACCAATTAACAAAATAAATGGTAGAATGCTGATTAGTATATCGCTAAAATAGTTTCGTTGAGTAACATATTCTACCGATACCCTTTCGTTTTCTGGGAAAGTTTTCTCGGCTTCTCGTAAGTCGTCTGCAAATTGTTGCACGTCTCCAATCTCAAAATAATAGTGTGGTCCTATTTCATCACCAAAAATGCCTCGGTCTTTTAGGCCCTTATATTTTTCGTTTTTAATAGCTTCTTTTTTTAAAGTAATTTCAGCACGTTCTTTATTTACAACTGTTATTTTCTGAACATCGTGGCCAAGTAGCATATCGTTTTTTACATCAAACCAAGTTGTTTTAATGGCTACATCATGAGGCAAAAACTGTATGGCTAAAAAAGCAACAGCTACAATTCCATATATCCAGTAAAAATTAAATTTTGGTAAGTTTGGGCCTTTGGGCTTTCTGTTTTTATTTTGCTTCTCTTCAGGCAACAAGTCGTTAGAGTTTATATTATTATCCGCCATTTATATTTGTTATGTATTTATTTTTTAATAAGTCTCAAATTTACAAATTGTTTCTACATCTTATCTACTAATTTGTAACGGCTTTAACGATTTGTTTATCCAAAGATTTTTAAGTGGGATTATCCATTGATTATCAAAATCTTCTTTACTTGTAACCACATTATTGAAAACTTTAATTTCTTCATTTATTTTTCCTTCATTAATGAGGTTTTGAAGTTCTAATTTATTGTAGGAAGCAACCGAATCGTTTTCAAATAATACTTGCACTTTTAATCTATCGAAAAAATTAAGATCAAATTTTTGTTCTATCGCTTTAATGAATTGTGTTGATTTGTCTATACTACAGCCACCTACTTCATTGTAGCTTTCGTCCACCATAAAAACCACAAAAGAGTTATATAGAACATCTGCATCGGCTTTTACAGGATTGTTATGAGAAATCCACTCGGTAGCAAAGTGTTTAGCTTCTGCTTTAATTTGTTCGCATACTAATGGGGCAATTGGTTTATTTGACGCATATACCCATACTCGAGCATGTTTTGGCATTTGATGTAATGTACTCATGTGGCGATAAATTACCAAAAATTAAGCCATTGACAGAATGGCATTAATATTTTTAGATAAACAATAAATATATGATAGCTTAATCTATATTAGCCTCTTCTTTTTTTTGCTTAAAGAAACTAAATGCCAAAATAAGTACTAAACCTCCATATAAAATAAGAGAACTAGCCCAAGCTATTTTTTCACCCAAAATAATAGTCTTCGGCTCAAATTTAAATTCAATTGTGTGTTTACCTTCGGGCACTACCATAGCTCTTAACACATAATCTGCACGAAAATGGGGAGCTAATTTCCCATCAACATAAGCATCCCAGCCTTTATCGTAATAGATCTCTGAAAACACGGCTAATTGAGAACTGCTGGCATTGCTTTGGTATGAAAGCTTATTTGGTGCGTAACTGGTAAGTACAATGCTTGCCGAGCTGTCATGCTGAATGGTTAATCCTTTAACTTCAGATTCAAATCTCTTATCTATTATTGCAGTTTGCTTTGAGTTAAAGCCTGCATTAGGATTGCTTCTGTCTTCATTCAAGGCAATTATTTCTTCATCAGCATTGTTCACTAATTTATAGTCTTTAACAAACCATGCGTTGCCATTGGTAAAAGGATTTTGTTGAACAAATTTTTGATTGGTACTATCAGATACAATAAAGTATTTAACATTTAGCATGTTCACACATTCCATGTTATTTCTTCCCAATTGCCATTCTATCAGCTCTTGGTATCTACGCATTTTTGCACCATGGTAACCACCTATAGACTTGTGGTAATATGCTGTAATGGCATCTTTATCAAAATCAGTAGTGGTGTTAAACACACGGTAATGTGGATCTTTATCCTGCAAAATAACTTCATCATAAGACGTTTTTACAACTGCTGCAGCCACTTTTTTCTTTTCAAAATCGCCATCATTTAAATAACGCTTATCTACCTGCCATAAGTCAATGGCAATTAAAAGACCTAGAATTATTACAAAATATTCTTTCTTTAGTTTACCTAATAATGAGTACCATATAAGACCGAATGCTGCTGCTATAAATACTAAAGACCGAAGTGCATCAAAGCGTAACATACTTTCTCTATCTTTTACTAACGCATCAATCAAGGCAGGAAAATTTTGCTTTATTCTTTCATCGCTAAGAGCTGAAAAATCAAAAAACATTCCTGGTATTAAAATAAAAACCAAACATAATCCACCCACAACATACATCGAATATTTTAAAGCTTTGATGATGTCTTCTTTCTTTCTTGTTCCGTTACTTGCATCCCTAATAGCTAGAATAGCTAATAAAGGAAACATAACTTGGGCTATACATAATATAAATGTAACCGAACGGAATTTATTGTAAAGTGGAAAGTAATTGAAAAACAAATCTGTGAAAGGCATGAAATTCTTACCCATTGACAAGAAAATAGCCACCATGGCAACCGCAAAAATCCACCACTTTTCTTGGCCTTTCAAAAGAAACATTCCAAATACAAATAGAAAAACGATGATACTTCCATAATAAATAGGCCCTGCTGTAAATGGTTGATCTCCCCAATATACAGGCATTTGCTTTACGGCTTCTTTCGGGTTTGGTACGCCATTTTCTTTTAACACTTTGTATGATTCGCTTGAAGTTGAAAGTTCGCCACTTGAAGCTCCACCATAAAAATTAGCTATCATTAATGTAAAAGGTTCTGCCACACCATTGCTCCAGCTAAGGGCATAGTCTTTATCCAAACCATCAGACGAATTGGCTGTATTACTCTCGCCACCTACCGTTTTTGTTAATTCTGATTTTGCTCTAATACTATATTTTCCGTACTCTTCGGTAGCTAACAAGCCTGTAATATTAGTCCCAATTCCAATGGCAGCCGATATAACTAAATACCCTCCGCAAATTAAAAGATTGGCAATCTTGCCGCTTTTTATGGCAATTATTAATTCAGCCAGCATCCAAGCTAGTATTATAAAAATAAGGTAATAGGTTATTTGAACATGCCCTGCTGCCAATTCAAAAGATACTGCAATGCCGGTGAGGGCCGCCCCTAATAACCTGTTTTTTCTTAAACATATATTGATACCCGCCATAACCAACGGAATAAAGGCGATGGCATTGCCTTTGGTGATATGCCCTGCGTCTAAATTAATAAAGTTAAAACTAGAGAGGACAAAAGCCAATGAACCCACAATGGCAAGCATAGGGGCTACATCAAAACTAATGAGTAAAATATAAAAACAGATATATAATAAAAAGATAGTGTCTGATGGGTTTTTAAGTACGTTAGACAAATAAAAACTTATGTTAGCTGTAACATTTCCATTATACGATGCGCCTATTAAATAAGTTGGCATACCTCCAAAAATACTATTGGTCCAAAAAGTTCTTTCGCCTGTTCGTTGCTCAAAATCGGCAATTTCTTGGTATGTGGCTTTCCATTGCAATACATCATATTGTTTTAATACTTTGCCTCCTAACATGGGCATAAAATATACTGCAATAACTATTAGTATTACGCCAAGGGCAATAAGGTGTGGAGTGGCTTTTTTGATAAATGAATTATTCATTTTTTACGATTTAAAAATTGGTGTAATTTATAAATTTTTACCATAGAAAATTTGATGGTAATAAATTTAACAAAATGTTGTCATAGGGACAATGTTTTTGATTTGTTAGCAAACTAAAGTACCAACATCTTCACCTTGGCAAACTCGAAGAAAATTGCCCTCCTTGTTCATATCAAAAACAACTATTGGTAAATTGTTTTCTTGGCATAGCGTAATTGCAGTTAAATCCATCACACTAAGGCCCTTTTCATATACTTCTGAAAATGTTATTTTGTCGAATCTGGTTGCATTAGGGTCTTTTTCGGGATCGGCCGTATATATACCATCCACACGTGTGCCTTTCAAAACCAAGTCTGCTTCAATTTCAACTGCACGCAATGATGCAGCAGAATCTGTTGTAAAATAGGGATTACCTGTACCTGCTCCAAAGATAACGATGCGCCCCTTTTCAAGATGTCGCATGGCACGTCTGCGAATAAATGGTTCACATATTTGCTCCATTTTTATAGCTGAAAGTAGTCTGGTTTTCATTCCATATTTTTCAAATGCTCCTTGCAAAGCCATCGCGTTGATAACTGTAGCTAACATGCCCATATAATCACCTTGAGCTCTGTCAACAATTCCTCCACTAACCCCTTGCACACCTCTAAAAATATTACCCCCGCCAATTACTACAGCCACTTGCACTCCTTGGTCTATCACCATTTTTACATCTCTAGCATATTGTTCAAGTATTTTAGGGTCGATGCCATAGCTTTTTTCACCCATAAGGGATTCACCACTAAGTTTAAGTAGTACGCGTTTGTATTTCATAAAAGTAATTTTGTTGTGCAAGTATATTAAAAAGCAGGCATTACTATACAAAAGAAGCCACATCTTTTTACAGATATGGCTTCTTTTGTAGTTTTATTCATACTATCTAAGCAAAGTTATCGAACCACTATACTGGTAAGTTTTACCGCTAAAGCTGGTAGCATTAACTTGATAAATGTATGCATCTTGTGGGCAAGGTTCGGTTGCTTTATTTAAAACAGAACCATTCCATCCAATGTTTACATCAGTTGTCTCAAACACTTTCTGTCCCCAACGATTGAAAACAAATATTTCGATACTTTCAAATCCATCGGCCACAACTTTAAAAGATCTGTTACAATCTCCAGGGCACTCAGGGTCTGACAAGGTAGAGCTAGGAGAGAAAACAGTAGGTACAAATACCGTAATATCAGGGTTAATTCTAACCTCATCGCTAATTGAGTCAATACAACCTTTATCGCTAGTAGTTGTCAAAGTAATTTTTATCGGACCTAAATCTGGTAAAAATCTTACTACCTGAGGGCTAGTTTCGGTTGATGTTCTCGGCAGTTTAGTTTTAGGGTCGATACCCAAACTCCACAAATAAGTAACATTTGAACCAAAAGAAGTGCTGTTATTAAAGTTAAAATAAGGTTGAGCTATGGTTCTTACTCTTGGCATTGGCTCAAATGCTGGCACGGGTGTAGGATAAGCCTCAACTTGTTGGGTTGACGATGTTTCTACACATCCTTTGTCGCTTTTTACAGTCAATTTCACGCTATGTGTACCCGCATTTGTGAATGTTTGATTTAGATGATCACTTATAAAAATATCGGATGGCGTATTCATACTTGAATCTAAATTACCATCAACATACCAAAAATATTGGGCTTGTGTTACACCTGCATCTCCAGCTTTATAAGTTGGTTTTAACACCAAATTATATTTTGGATTCACACAACCAGTACAGCTTGTACAAGTAAAGGTTGCTGTAGGTTTTGGATCTATAAGTACGCTTGCCGCATCAGTAGCAATTGCACATTCTCTGTTTGGTAATGCTATGGTACTATTGGCTGTAAAGGCTACTCCTCCCTTTAGTATATCATCTGCACTAATTTTATAGGTTGTTGATGGGGCTTTGTCGTTTGCTATTGTGCCAGTACCTGTTGTGTTCCACTCCATACCGTAAGGTAACCTAGGGGTAAAGGTGGTATTTATATTAATTACAGTA
>CAIVPY010000563.1 GCA_903907885.1 uncultured Bacteroidota bacterium | reverse complement strand
TTGAGAGGTTTTTATTTGAGATTTGCTACAGGAAAAGACGACCAAGAATCTAATATTATTCCCAATTTATCAAACAAAGGTTGGGTTTGGTTTTCATTTTATACCTTCATTATGATTTTTATTCATCACTTTATTCTTTTCTTTTTAGAGATTTATGAATTGAATCAGTTTTTTAGCACCATACTTGAAATTTTTTCTAGTACATTATTTTCAGTATTTATCATAATTGTTGGTCAATTGCTATTCTATAAAATATCTATAACAAAGAGCCAAATCTTATAATATTCACAATTAATCTTAAGTAATAAAAGGGGGCAAAGTATATAGTATTACTTGCCCCCTTAAGTTATAACTTAAACCAACTATGCAGTTTGAAATGATCCTATTTGTTTTAATTTTGAATTAAAAGTTAAAAATAGCATCATAATAAATGTAATTATGCAAATGAATGAGAAAAAGGTAAATGAATGCTCAACATACAATGTTAAATAAAGCACACCCACACACAATAAGGACATTACAATAACAGGCGGCCTCATATAATTGGCTCCAAAATTAATTTTATCAAAATTTTGAGTGTTTATTCCATTACAAAGAATTTTTAGACCCAAGTAGTAGTAATAGAATAATAACATAGATTGTTTCAAATGAAAAATGCTTGTGTTGGTAGTTGTAACCTCTGTGTTGTCTATAAGCTTTGCCGAATCAGCATAACCTATTGAATTGTTATACATTATTAAATTTGATTGTAATTTTTTGTCGTCATCAAATTTACTTGGACTTAAATCCAATAATTTTAAAACAGACAATTTAATAACAAATCCTTGCTCAGCTATAGTGCTGGACAAACCAGCATTCACTCTGTTTTTTCTCTCAATCAAGTTTCTAAAATTACCTTTTGCCGAATGTAATTTTGATGAGTTAGATTTTAAAATATTACATTGTGTAACATCAAATCCTTTGTTAAACATATTATTAATATTACTAATAAAATCTTTTTCAATAACACAATTACCTTTAATATACGCAATAGCTTCAGTATCAGGCTTAATTATATTAACAACATAATCTAAAATTTCTAATTTACTTTCTAAAATACAATTTTCAAAAATTCTATATTTTTTCAAGTTGATAGTTTCTGGAATTTTAGCATTTTTGCTTACAACGAAAAGTACATTAAAATTTTGATAATCTTGCTCTTGTAACGATGTTAATAATTTGGTCCAATTAAATGATTCAGTAACATGAACAATAATAGTATATTTAAATTTATAGTAATATTTATTAAGCATTTCGTTACCTTTTGCTTTTAATGAATGGGCTTTAACCATAATAGCTAAATATACAGTTGAAAGCATTACAAAACAGAAAATCGTTTTGAAGAATGTTATTATTATCTCGGTTGCCATATTTATTATAATAAATTGTTTGAAACTGATTCTGTAGCTATTCTTTGATAGTTATCAAATGGTGTATCAACACCAGGGAAAATATCGACATTGTACATTGTTTTCAATTCTAACAAAGCCGAGAGCAATAGAACCATTACAAAAACTAAATATAGAAACTTTGCGAAATCAACTACACCATTTTTAGCTCTAATTATTTTATAGAAAAAATATCCTTTAAGCGATTCATCTTTTTTTATTTGGATGTAATATCCGATGGTGTTTTTTTGTGTTTCCATAATGACCTCCTATTTATATCACGTTTATTACTGATTTGTCTAGACAAAAGTATGATATAAGTGGCTGTTTTTAGCATCCGAATAGCTGTTTTTAAAAAATACTTACTAATTAATTGATTTATAGGTGTATATTTTTTTAGAAAATTACAACTGTGTGTGAATTAGGGCGTTTTTTGGATGATTTTACGTTGTTTTATTCATTATAAAACTGCTTAAAACATCATTTTTTTTATACGAGTGGAGTTTTTATATATTTTAATGGCAAAAATATTTTACTAAAATATTTTTTGTAAATGTTAATAAGAGAAATGAAAATAGGACTTTAAAGACTCATCATTTCCTTGAATTTAACAGCTTGCCTGCGGCTAACTTCTATTTTATTACCATCTTTCAAATAAATTAAGAAACCAGAGTTGAAAAAGGGTTCGATTTTTTCGATGTAACTTAAATTGATGATTTGTTGTCTATTTGCTCTAAAAAATACTTGTTTACTTAGTCTTTCATCCAAAGCATTAAGTGTTCTGTGAATGAGTGGTTGGTATTTATCAAAATGTACTTTTGCATAATTTCCAGCAGATTCTATCATTTTTACATCGCTAAGTTTTACAAACCAGCATTTTTCCCCATCTCTTATAAATACTTGGTCTTCAGACCCTAAAAAACCTCTTCCTTTATTTTGTTCTAAGTCGATTAATTGCTTTTTAGCTTTAGAAATAGCTTCTCTCAAACGCTGTGATTGTACAGGTTTCATTAAGTAGTCTAGTGCATTTACATCAAACGCTTTAGTTGCAAATTCGTTGAAGGCTGTAGTGAAAATGACAATAGGTGTTTCAATTAATTCTTCTAACAAATCAAAACCTGATTTTTCGGGCATTTGAATATCCAGAAATAACAATTGAGGTTTAAGTTTGTCAATCATTTCCAAAGCTTCATCTACATTAGCGGCTTCGCCAATAACATCAACCTCAGGAAACTCTTTTAATAAACTTTTTAGGCCTTCCCTTGCCAATCTTTCGTCATCAATAATGAGTGTCTTTATCATTTGGTATTTTGATTTGAGTTAGTACTGTGTCTATATTTATATTGCATATATTGAAACTTGCTTTGCCATCATATAACAATTGTAGCCGTTCCTCAGTGTTTTTAATTCCCAAGCCTTCGTTTTTATCTTTTGGAAGAAATTGACCAGAATTTGTAATTTCAATACACAGTTGGTTGTTTTTTTTAAATGTTTTTATTTCAACAAAACCACCATTTTTTAAGTTAGAGATTCCATGTTTAACTGAATTTTCAACCAATGTTTGAAGCATCATTGGTGGAACTTCAAGTTGTGTTGTTGATTGTTCTATATCGTATGTAATAAGCAACCTGTCATCAAATCTTATTTTTTCGATAGCTAAATAATCTTCTAAGGTTTCAAGTTCGTTTTTTAAAGGAATGGTTTTCTTATTATTCATTTGTAATGAACTACGCAACAAACTAGATAAACGAGTGATGGCTTCTTTTGATAAATTAGGATTAAAATCAATTAGGGTGCGTATACTGTTTAGCGAATTAAATAAGAAATGTGGATTTAATTGAGTTCTAAGGTTTTGGTACTGATTGTCCTTAAGTGTAGCTTGCAATTGTAGTCTATCTTTTTCAGCTTGTAAGCTTCGTTCCCAGTATTGAAATAGATGATAAATTAATGCCCACATTAATATATATCGGCTCCAATTAAAAAGATAGTTAAATATCAAAATGCCATCAACGGGGAATTGTCTTAAAAGGGGAACTGTAAATCTATCTAAAAATACATTCATCATGGTCATAATAACACTTATACAAATTATACTTATAGAAGCACGTGGAATTAATTTTGCTGTAGTTAATGTAAGCCAATTGGTTCTTATTAAAAACAAACGATAAGTATGTGTTAACCCTAATCCTAAAAAAAAATTAACAACAACATTTAGTACCAATAATTGATTAAAACCAAATACATTTCCATAGCTTATCATTTCAATAATCATAAAAAAAGCCCAACCACCAATTTGGCAAACCCAGTATAGTTTATATTTCTGCATGGTGTTGTAAATATACAAATCAGTTATACTTAGCCTAACATTTGTTACACAAAAGGAAATTTGATTTTATAGAAGGAAAAAATTTAAAACCATTTGTACATAAAAATAATTTGAGTTAAAAAAATACCCAAATCTCAAATCATTTTAAAGAATAATTATGCCCTTAATATACCAAGTTTGAACTCTTTAGTAATAGGTGCATGATTAGCAGCTTCAATACCCATACTAATCCATTTACGGGTATCAGTTGGGTTAATGATTGCATCAATCCACAGACGTGCGGCCGCATAATAGGGTGATGTTTGCTTAGTATATCTATCTGTAATGGTTTTAAGCAGTTCAGCTTCTTTTTCAGGAGTGATAGTTTCGCCTTTTGCCTTTAATGATGCTTCTTCTATTTGTAATAATACCTTAGCGGCTTGAGCACCCCCCATTACAGCTATGTTGGCGTTAGGCCATGCAGCTATCAAACGAGGGTCGTAAGCTTTTCCACACATAGCATAGTTACCTGCACCATAGCTGTTACCTGTGATGATAGTAAATTTGGGCACAACTGAATTGGCTTGTGCATTTACGAGCTTAGCGCCATCTTTAATAATACCTCCATGCTCGCTACGACTACCTACCATAAAACCTGTAACATCTTGAAGAAAAACCAAAGGAATTTTCTTTTGGTTACAGTTCATAATAAAATGAGCTGCTTTATCTGCACTATCGCTATAAATAACACCACCTATTTGCATTTCGATAGGATTGTCAGCAGCATTTTGTTTAGGTTTTTTTGCTTTCACCACTTGTCGGTTGTTGGCAACAATACCTACAGCCCAGCCATCCACACGGCCATATCCACATGTAATGGTTTTTCCATATAATTCTTTGTAGGGATCAAAACTATCAGCATCCACCAATCTTTCTATAATTGCCATTACATCGAAAGGTTTGGTAAAATTGGCAACGGCCTCATACACATTTTCCATGCTTTTGGCAGGAGCAATAGGAGTAGCACGGTTAAACCCAGCTTTATCAAAATCACCTATTTTATCCATGATGCGTTTTATTCTATCTAGGCAAGCTGCATCGTCTTTAAATTTATAATCGGTAACACCACTTATTTCACAATGTGTGCTAGCACCACCCAAAGTTTCATTATCCACCTCTTCGCCAATAGCGGCCTTCACAAGATATGAGCCAGCCAAAAAGATGGAGCCAGTTTTGTCAACTATCATTGCCTCATCACTCATAATAGGTAGGTAAGCTCCTCCAGCAACACAACTACCCATAACAGCGGCTATCTGAGTAATTCCCATGCTGCTCATAATTGCATTGTTTCTAAAAATTCTACCGAAGTGCTCTTTATCAGGAAAGATTTCGTCTTGCATGGGTAAATAAACCCCGGCACTATCAACAAGGTAAATGATAGGTAATTTATTTTCCATCGAAATTTCTTGTGCACGCAAGTTCTTTTTGCCAGTGATAGGAAACCATGCACCTGCTTTTACAGTAGCATCATTGGCAACAACAATACATTGTTTGCCACTCACGTACCCCAATACAACTACCACTCCAGCACCAGGACAACCACCATGCTCGGCATACATTTCATAACCTGCCAATGCTGCAATTTCTAATTGTGGTTTATCTTTGTCTAGCAAGTATTCAACTCTTTCGCGAGCTAACATTTTGCCTTTTTCTTTTTGTTTATCGGCAGCTTTTTTGCCACCACCTAGATATATTTTTTCTAAACGTGTGTTAAGTTCTGTTACTAGTTTTTGCATAAGTTATAGTTCTTTGTTTTAAGTTCTTAGTTTTTTGCTGTGAACACACAACTGTAAACATACTCCCGCAAAACTATCATACTAATAGTATTTTCAAAACTTGATTATTAACTTATATTTGGTATGTAGCATAGTGGATAGGGCAGGGATTCTGTTTAGTAGTATTTTTTAAATTATTATCAGATATAACAATTCTCTTTAAAATAATTAAATTGACAGCAACAAGTTGTTAAGCACAGTACTTTTGATTGCAATTACATGTGTATTGCTCTGTTTTCAGTAGCTGCTAAACATGCTTCTTTCATTGCCTCGGTGTAGGTTGGGTGAGCATGACTCATTCTAGCCACATCTTCTGCACTGGCTTTAAATTCCATAGCTACAACTGCTTCAGCAATTAAATCAGCACAACGCGGACCAATCATATGAACACCTAATATTTCATCCGATTCGGCATCTGCTAATACTTTCACAAACCCATCAATATCCATACTTGCTCTGGCACGACCTAATGCTCTCATTGGGAATGAACCCATTTTATATTTGGTACCTGCTTTTTTCAATTCCTCTTCGGTTGCTCCTACTCCAGCTACTTCAGGCCAAGTGTAAACCACACCCGGAATCAAATTATAATTGATATGAGGTTTCTGCCCAGCAATTGTTTCTGCCACAAACACACCTTCTTCTTCAGCTTTATGAGCCAACATAGCACCCTTAACCACATCACCAATAGCATATATGCCTTTTACAGATGTTTCTAAATGCGAATCAGTTTCTATTCTTCCACGCTCGTCTGTTTTAAGTCCTATATTTTCTAATCCCAAGCCTTCAGTGTAAGCTTTTCTGCCTACAGATACAAGACAATAGTCTGCTTTAAATTGAACCTCTTCCCCTTTTTCGTTGTCGGCAATTATCACTACCTCATCTCCAATTGTTTTCGCAGATTTTACTTTATGGCTAAAGAAAAACTCATAGCCTTGTTTTCGTAATATTCTCTGTAATTCTTTACCCAATGCAGCATCCATCGTAGGTATGATGCTTGATGTAAATTCAACTACAGATACTTTTGCTCCTAAGCGAGCATACACACTACCTAATTCAAGGCCAATAACACCGCCACCAATAACAACAAGGCTCTTTGGTACTTCGGTCATGTTTAATGCTTCGGTACTTGTAATAACTCTTTTCTTATCAATCTCAATTCCAGGAAAGCTAGAGGGTTTTGATCCCGTTGCAATAATTACCTTATCAGTTTCTATTTCTATAGTATTCTCTCCACTAATCTTGATTTTATTTTTGCTTACAAATGATCCCAAACCTTTATAAACATCAATTTTGTTTTTCTTCATCAAAAAATCAATACCATCACATGTCATTTTCACAACACCATTTTTCCTATCAATCATTTGCTTCAAGTTCACTTCAACCCCACCTTTAATATCAATGCCATGTTTGCTAAAATTATGAATGGCATTATGAAAATGTTCGCTACTGTCTAATAAGGCTTTAGAAGGAATGCAACCCACATTTAAACAGGTACCACCCAAGGTATTGTATTTTTCGATAAGGGCTGTTTTAAAACCTAATTGAGCACAACGAATGGCAGCTACATAGCCTCCAGGACCAGAACCTATCACAGTAATATCGTATTTCATAAAAACATAAAAATTAGTTTGCGAAAGTAGTAAAACGAATGATTTTGTTTGCTTAAAAATATCAATCTAAAGGTTGTTAATAATTTTAAAACAAAAAAAAGGCTATCTCTATAATAAAAGACAGCCCTTTTAATTAATTTATAAAAATCTTAAGGTGCTACTGGAAGTTTAACCTTAGTAATGTTCATCACTTCGTAAGTAGTTGTTGTGCCTACTTTGTTTTTTTTCCAAATAGTAACTACAGCTGATAAATTCTTTTTGTTCCAATTTTTTTCAGGAATGGATGAGTTTATTGCTGGAATGGCTCCCAAAAATGTTTTTTCAATAAGCGTATCTTTATCTACTTTGCCTATTTTAATAGCATCACCGAATGATGCAGAAGAAAAACGACCACGTAATACTTCGTTATGTATATATGGGTTAACCATCGCTCCATTTACCACTTGGTGAAATGAAATGCTATCTTCTAATACCCAAACAGAAACCTGGTAAGTACCACTGTCAGCTGAAAAAAACTTGGTACGTGTTTTTACATTAAATACACTACCATTCAATGTAACAGTTGCGTTTACAGAGGCAACAGCAGGATTGTAAGAGAAAGTATTTATTTGGGTGGTTACTTGACTAGCTGAATTTGATCCAGAACCCGACATCGATGCGTTAGGTAAAAGCAAAAAAGTTGGTGCACTATATGAATTATTTACAACAATCAGATTTAATAAATCTCCACCAACAACTGCATCATATAATTTATCGGGAGCTGGTGCATTACAATGAACACAAACGCCTAAAACTTTGTCTTTCAAATTTAAATCCCCAACAACTGAGTTGTAATTAGGAATTCCAACCGAACCACAGGGATTACATTCAGAACCTGTAAAATACAAAAACAATGCTTGTTTTGAAGTTGAAAAAACTTCCACAACTGGTTTGTTGTTGTCTGAAGTTGATTTGGTTTCTTCTTTGCTACATCCAAAGAATAGTAATGTACTTGCCGTTAAAACCATCACAATTGTTTTTAATAAATTGTTTTTCATTGGTATATGTTTTTTAGTTGTTATCAATATTGATTACAATTGCATAATTAATTAATATTTATCAGAAAAAATAGTTTTAAGTATTTTTTTTATTTATGCTTTAAATTTTGTGCTGCAATAATGGATTTACTTTAAGTTTTCTTTTCTTACTTTTGCAAGCTAAATTACATTCAAGGCATGGATGTACAAGCTTAAACAATATCAATATGCACAGATCACATACCTGCGGAGAACTACGAATTTCGGACATCAACAAAACTGTTACCCTTAGCGGATGGCTGCAAAAAAGCCGCGACCTTGGGGGTATGACCTTTATCGACCTTCGTGATAGGTATGGCATTACCCAATTGGCTTTTAACATGGAAAGCAATGCAGCATTGTGTGAACAAGCTCGTAAATGCGGACGTGAATTTGTGCTAAAAGTAACGGGTAAAGTTATTGAGCGTAGCAGCAAAAACACCAATCTTGCTACTGGAGAAATTGAAATAGAGGTAACGGCATTTGAAGTGCTAAACGAAGCGCAAACCCCTCCATTTACTATTGAAGACAATACCGATGGTGGCGATGATTTGCGTATGAAATATCGTTATCTGGATATTCGCAGAACTCCTGTTCGCAACAACCTTTTGTTGCGCCATAAAATGAGTCAACAAACGCGTGTGTACTTAGATGCACAACAATTTACAGAAGTTGAAACACCCGTTTTAATCAAATCGACACCTGAAGGAGCAAGGGATTTCGTGGTGCCTAGTCGCATGAACCAAGGTCAGTTTTATGCCTTGCCTCAATCACCACA